>JBBQTU010000097.1:0-14612 GCA_038213005.1 Tepidisphaerales bacterium
ACGCCACCGCCCAGGAACTGGTTAGTGAGTTCAAAGGCCGGATCGTCGGGGCGACGCTGAAGAAGCTCGACGCCGGCCAGTTCGCCGCCAGCATCATCTGCGACGTGGCTCCCGAGAACGCCGGCCCGATGACCGACCGGCTGAAGCAACTTGGCAAAGTCGCACGCCTGGAAGCCGAGCGAAAGACCACCACTGACGGCACCGAGGCCCCGGTCAGCCCGAAGGTTCAGCGTAAGGATGCCCGCTTTATCATCTCCCTCTATAACCTCGCCAACATCGCCCCGCGGGAGACGACCAGCGTGAACCTGGCCTGCCGCAACGTCGATGCAGCCTACCGGGCGATTCTCCTTCGGGTCGCCAAGGCCGGCGGGCGCATCGTCGGCTCCAATCTCAACCAGCTCAAGGCCGAACAGACCACCGCCACCGTCAGTTTCCAGGTCAAGACCGAGGACGCCGAGGCGCTGCTCGCCGAACTCCGCAAGCCCGGCGACGCGGCCGACACCGAGGTCACGCGCCTCTCCACCACGGAGAACACCGACACCGCTAACGTTACCACCGCCAATCGCGGGTTTGCCGTACAGATCGTGTCGCTTGCCTCAGTGGCGCCGCGGGAGACGATCTCGCTGCAACTGGCCGTGCCCAGCGCGGCGGTCGCCTACAAGGCCTTCACCAGCCTGCTCGGCGACGAGGCGATGCAGTCGCGAATCCTGTCATCGCAGCTCTCGGAGCACGACCGCCAGAACGTCACCGGCTCGCTGGATTTCGAGATCCGCCGCAGCGACCTGCCCGCGATCGACAAGGCCCTGGCAGCCGCCGGCGAAGTCTTCTCCCGGAGCGCCACCCGGGCGACGGATGCCCAGAACACCATCGACAGCAAGGTCCGCATCACGGTGTCGATGATCAACGCCGAGAACCTCGCCCCACGCGAGGTGGCGACGATAGGGATCGAGGTCGCTAATGTGGAAAAGACGATGGGCGATATCGCCACCGCCGCGATGGGCCTCAAGGGCCGCAGTGTGGAATCCCGTCTGAGCAAGGAGCCCAGCGGCCGGATCACCGGCCGGCTCGTGATTGACGTTCCGCTGGCGAAGGCGGCCGAGATATTGAGTACTGTGCGCCAGCAGGGCACGGTGCGGACCGTCGATACGGCTAAGAATACGCAGGTGCCCGACGGCGCTCTGGCTCGCACTCGCGTGGACCTCACCATCAGCAATGGCGAAGGAATCGTGGCTGGCGATCAGGGTGTCTGGGCCACCGTCCGTCAGGGCCTGGCGACCAGCGTCGCGGGGCTGCTCTGGAGCCTGCAACTGATCGTGATCGGGCTGTTCATGGTCGGCCCGTGGGTGCTGCTCATTTGGGGAGGCTGGCGGCTGGCTCGGCGCGGAAAGCGCAAGTCGCCTTCGCCCGGGGCGTAAGGCAGCTTCCGCGCGTCCGCAAAGTGGGGCAGGCCGCTGCGCAGCATCTCGCCGTGGTGGACTCCGCCGCCTATTTCGTCACCGCGACGCAATCCTTGGTGCTCCAACAGACGAAGACCGCGACAGGGTGCTTCCTTGTGCTGCCCTGCATCATGAAGCGTCATCCGCTGGCAGCCAGATGGGCGGCCGGGGCGGCCGGCCCCACTTGCGGCTTGTAGCGAGGCTTTGGGGGATTCAATGTTTGCGGAATTACACCAGCAACCGGCGCGAGGCCTCAATAAATAGCCGGGCATGGTCGAGCACCTCGCGGGCGTGCTCTGGGGAAATCCGCGCGGTCGCATCATAGTCGCCCGTCAGCCGGGCATCCTGTGCCGATAAGAGCCAGCGATGGTAGTCTGCCGGCAGTTTGCCTGACTTGGTGAACTCGCGGCCAAAGGCCGAAAGAGTTGCCGCATGGGAAGAGAACGAAAGCCCCAGGCTATCGAGAAGCGCTTGGGCCGCGTGAAACATTGCGTGATAGCCGCGTGAAGCGGCGAAACCTGGGAAGTGGTTTGCCAGCAGCAGTTCGGCCGCCTCCAGCGATTCCGCCGCTTCGTCGAGGAGCAAGCGTTGGTCTTCTGTCATAGCGTCACGGCTTCCCGGCGGATGTTGCGCAGGAATGGACCGCCGCCGCGCTGGTAGCGTTCTTCGGACATGTAGAGACAACTGATCAGACAGTCACGTTGCAGCGAGAGACGGGAAACCAATTCGGAGGTTCGTGCGATCTCATCACCCGGATCAACGGCGTCTCTTAAAACGACCAGCACGTCAATATCAGAGTCGTCGGTGGCCTGCCCCCGCGCCTGCGAACCATATAGGAGCACGGCCGCAAGCCGACCCTGGTAGAGGCTGCGGAGCCCTCGCTTGAGTTGGGCCAGTAATGGCTGGAGATCTCGCATGACGTCTAAAATGATAAGCCGTACCGGAACCCCATTCAACAACACCCGACGACAAACGCCCGAAAGGGCGTGCCCGACAATCCGGGCAAGCACGAAATACGAAGCACGAAATACGAAATAACGCGGAAACTAAGGAAACTCGAAGCAGCAACGCGGAGTGGCGCGGACATGGGGCACGTCGCCCGAATTTTCGGGCACGCCCCGCCCGAGACAAGGGTGTCCTTGTTCTGCCCGGCATCATGAAGCGTCATCGGCTGGCAGCCAAATCGGCGGCCGAGTCCACCACGGCGAGATGCTGCGCAGCGGCCAGCCCCACTTGAGCGATGCACTGCGAGGTTGCCGGGCATCAGGTTCTATCGCTTTGCAGAGACGGCGTTGCCTTGCGACGCGAGCTTCTTGATGAGGCGATCCTGATATTGCACCCAGGCGGCCAGCCGCTGCTGGATCAGGTCCAGTTCGGCCGGGGTCAGTGTCGAGGCCAGATTGTGCAACTCGGCCGGGTCCTGCTTGAGGTCGTAGACTTCGTATTTGCCAGAGACCGCTTCGAAGAGGTATTTGCGGTCGGCGTCGCGATAGCCGAAGGTCGCGCCGGACCAGGGGGCCAGAAAATAGGTGCGCCCGCTGCGCTGGGTGCTGAAAAGGCTCTGGCCCTGCCAGTTACCGGGCATGCTCAGACCCAGCACGTCCAGGATGGTGGGGGCGATGTCCACCATGCCGCCGACGGCGGGGTCGTGCTCGCCTTTGAAGAGGCGCGGATTTAGAAGCAGCAGGGGGATGTGTATGTTCTCGCTGTAGAGGCGGTTGGCGTGGCCGTACTGGTGGTGCTGGCCGAAGGCTTCGCCGTGGTCGCCTACGACCACCACCAGCGTGGAGGCGAGTTGCCCACTGTCCTGGAGCGATCGCAGCACCTGGCCGATTGCCGCGTCGGTTTCGCGCAGGGCGTTGAGGTAGCGGTTCTGCATGTCGCTAACGCCGTCGAACGCGGTCTGCTTTTGCAGTGCGAAATAGGGATAGTGGGTCTGCCCGGTCCACATGATCGCGAAGAAGGGACGGTTCTTGTCTGAGTTCACCCAACTCAGCAGCGAGTTGCCCAGGGTGGCATCGTCGGCGGCGTCGAGAAAGCCGTCCTTCTCGTTACTGACCAGCGTGGGCTTGCCGTCACCAAGGCTGCGGTAGTCTTTGAGCACGTCAAACTGGTGGTTCACCAGAAAGCCCTCGGCGTTGCCGAAGCGAAGATCCGCGGCGTAGAAGACGCCGGTGCGATACCCCTGTGCCTTGAGCACATCGCTCAGCGAGATGAAGCCAGCCTTGGGATGCTGCTCGGTCTCGAACCGATAGGTCGGGCTGGGGTAGGTGGAGCACAGCAGCGACACCAGCTCTTTGTTGGTGTTGGGCGCATGGGCCGAGATGTTGCCAAACATGCGGCTCTGGCCCATGTAGCGATCCAGTTCCGGCGTGACGGGGTATTTGCCGCCATACGCAGGCAGGTATTGGGCGGCCACCGATTCCAGCACAATCACCAGCACATTCTTCACCGGCGGCTGAGGCGGGACAAAGGTCGATCGCGGCGAGTGGCCCCGCTCGGAACTGATCTGGAAATCATCAGCGGCCACGTTGGTGGCAAGGGTGAACAGTGCCGCCCGGTCCGCGGCCATCAGCGACTGAGCGAACGCCACCACCGGGTTCTGCAGGCACGGGGGGTAGAAGCTGCGCATCGACCCTGCGGCCAGCGGCAGATAGATGCCGCCCGCCACGACGGCGCCGATCAGCAGCCACCGCCACAGCCGGCCGGTGGTCGGTACAAGACGCAGTGCTCTGCCCAGCAGAAACGCCATGATCGCCATGCCGGCGATGATGCCGGTGATGGCCGCAGCGACGTTCCACGACAGCGAAGCGGCGATGGCCTCTTGAGCATCAAACCCGCGGAGGAAGCCGGAGTAGTAGAGCCACGGGTAGTTCAGCGGCTGGCCGAGCATCTTGACGACTTCGATGTTCGCCATCGCCCACAGAAGCGACACAACCGACACGACCATGAAGGTGCCGCAGACAAGGCGGCGAAAGAAAACCCGGCGGTTGACCCGCAGCAAAAGGAGGAACAAAACCGTGATGCCCGTTACATAGAGCAGATCGAGGTAGGCCCCTGCCAGCACCGGCCAGCCCTGCTGCAGAGGCGCACTCAGCCAGTACCACGCGTACCCCATGACATGAGCCCGCACGGGGATCAGGAGCAGTGCCAACGCCATGCCCCAACTGATCAGCACGGCCTGATAGTGTGGGACCGCCGCGGCCGCTGCGTTGGCCAGAGGCGTGGTTTTTGTGGTTGTCGTCGCGGGTCCCTCGTTGCCGGTGTTGGTCACAGGATACCTTCTAAAAAAAGCCGATGATGGGCTGTGCCGCGTCTGTGACGGCACCGGCCAAGTGCGGATGATCCCCAGCAGGCCGTCCCATCCAACCAGCCAGCCCGAGGGTCACAACGGTTGGCAATGCTAACCTCGCCCCCGGTGCGTGCAAGCTGAGGCACCCCAGGCTTGCGCCTGAGGGCGTGCCCGCTTTTCCGGGCGGACGCAAGTTGTGCGTTAGCGGGTGGTTGGAGCGAATACGGTTGTGAAGGATGTGTCGCCCTTTCAGGGCTCATTCATGTGTGAATGGTTCTTACCCAGGGCTGCGCGAGTACGCTTACCCTGGGGCTCAAGAATGCCGCCCCGTTGGGGCTAAGAAATCGCGTGCCGGAAAAACGGGCACGCCCCTTGAGCCTGCCGGCGCTCAGGATCGCCAACCGCCACCAGTGCGGCCTGCCTACTTCATCTACGCACGGTTCTATCCGGCCGAGCCGTCTGCGTTAGGGGTAGTCCTGACCCACGGGGCGGATCATCAGGTCATTCACATGCACGTGAGCCGGCTGGGAGACGATGAACACCACGGCCCGCGCGACGTCCTCGGGGTCCAGAAGCTTTCCGAAGCGTTTGACGGACTTGCCGAAGTTCTCTTGGGTATATCCCGCGACCTCCTGAAACTCGGAGGCGACGATGGCTGGCTTCACCACGCTCACGCGGACTTTGTGCTGGCAGATCTCCCGGCGCAGGCCCTCGGCGATCGAGATAATGGCGAACTTGGTCGAGCCATAGAACGCCGAGAATGGCGAGATGTTCACGCCCACGACCGAGCCGATGGCGATGATGTCGCCGGACTGCTGACGGATCATGATCTCGGCGGTTTTGCGCATCAGGTGGGCCGCCCCGATCACGTTGAGCTGGTACATCTCGTCCCATCGCGAACGGTCGGAGGCCATCAAGCCGCCTGAAAGGCCATGCCCGGCGTTGGCGACGACGATGTCCAGCCGGCCGCCGCCGAAGTCGGTGGCTCGCGCCACCAGGGCGTCGATATCCGACACGCTGGAGGCATCGCTCTTAAGGGCCAGACAGTGGGCGGCGCCGATCTCCGCCGCCAGTTTCGTCAGCCTGTCCAGCCGCCTGGCCGAGGCGACCACCTTCGCGCCGGCGCTCGCCAAGGCGAGGGCAGTTGCCCGCCCGATTCCCGATGATGCTCCGGTGACGATCGCGGTCCTGCCTTTTAGTGGGTCTGTCATGTTCTCACCTTCTCTTTCTGGAAAAAGGATAGGCTCGCCGGGGTCAAGGAGCCATCAGATCTGGCTGAGTAGTGGCCAGATCACCGGCAGGCCGAACGCCTGGCGAATGAAGGCCCCGATGCGCGGGTCCTGCGGCAGGGCCGGCGGGAACGGGCCGAAGAGTGCTCTCGCCCAGGCTGCGCGGTCGAGGGTCAGGTCGGCCGGGGCGGTCGATGCGGTGATTTTCAGGCCCGAAGCATCGCGGCTGATCTGCACCCTCTCGCCATCATCGGCCATCTCGAGAGTGAGGGCGTCTTGCCAGCAGGCGAGACGGCGCTCCAGCAGCGGGCGGTAGAGTTCGAGAATGGGCTTGAGTGCGAAGACGCGGATCATGTCCACCGCATTGAGATTGTAACCGCCGGCGAACTGCAGCAGTAGAGCCTCAAGCGGCCCGGAACCTTCTTCGAGAGGGATCGTCACCGACAGCCCACGACGGGCGAGCAGGAAGCTGAGGAGCTCCTCAAAGGCCCTGAGGTCGCCGCCGTATTCGGCGATCCGGTCGCCATTGAGACAGATGTAGGCAAAGCCGCCGTCACACTGGTGGACCCAAGTGGCGATGTTGAGGCGCTGGAGGGTGAGGCAGGTTTCATCGGGCGTGCGGATGATGCGCGAGATGTTCGCCTGGTGCGCCCGGTGGATGCGCTCGGCGGTGGGCTGATCGCCGAGCCAGCGAGTCGGCCGATTGCCTTCGGCGGGAAGGACGGGCTTGCCGTCAATGCGGCGACTGCTGAGTGAGAGCGAGCGTGCGGAGCCGGCGACCTCCCACCCGTAGCGCCGATAGCGCTGTCGATCACCGCCGAGGATGGAGACGTGGTGGCCGTCCTTGGTCATGCGGGCGATGGTGGCGTTCAGGAGGCCGCTCATCAGGCCTTTGCCGCGAAAATCCGGGAGGCACGCGACCTGGCCGATGCTGCCCACGCGCATCTCGATGCCGGGAGCGACGACAAAACGCTGGGCGACGATCTGGGTGGAGGCGACGACCTGCGTGTCGCAGACGGCGATATACCAGTTGTCGAGGATGGTCTTGTCGGGGCGGATGGTCTGGGGCATCAACTGCTCGAAGCGGGGATGGCCGGGGTTGTTATCGGAGAAGGCTGCGATCAGCAGTGCGAGTATGCCGGGGAAATCCGAGGCGGTAGCGGTTCGGATAATCGGATCAGACATTAAGGCTCCTTCTGAGAAGCATCATCGGTGAGCTTCGGGTGCGAGACAAGGGGTTCTGCCGGCGCTTGTGGGTTGGACGGCCCGCCACTAATGCTTCTCGTGGAACGGCCGGCACCCGCGCCCGCCGCAGTTCTGGCCCCGCCCGCGCCTTGCGTTGGCATGCATCTCCCGAAGGGCTCACCTGGGTCGGTCACGAAGCCGGCTCAGCGATTTCCTTGCCGAACCACATGCCGCCCGGCCAGAAACCATGGCTGATGCATGCATGAGAATAGGCTCTCGCTCGGTGGCGCTGGCACGCTCTCGCGCTGGCGGCGCAGGGGTTGTTCGAACTCTCCGAGTACCTGCTGGTTCCCCGCGGGCTGCGGCCCGTGGCCTCGTCTGAATAGACCCGTGCCCAATCCGGCCCACCGCCTGCTATGCGAGGTTCGGCAGACGCGGCACCGACCGCCTTGGCGACTATGGCCAGAGGGGCGAGAGGGCCAGGCCTGCCGTTTCATCCAGGCCGAGCATCAGGTTGGCGTTCTGGACGGCCTGGCCGGCGGCTCCCTTGCCGAGATTGTCGATGGTGGCGATGGCGATGATCAGGTTGCGCTCCGGGTCGGCCGCGTAGGAGACGAAGACCAGGTTGGAACCCAGGGCCCACTTGGTGTGCGGGGCCTTGTCGGTCACGCGGACGAATGGCCGGCCGGCGTAGAACTGGCGGGCCAGGTCCATGCACTGGGCGGTTGTCGCCTTGCCGCGGGCGTAACAGGTGGAAAGGATGCCGCGTGTCATAGGGATCAGGTGCGGCGTGAAGACAAGGCTGGCGGTACTGCCGGCGAGTTTGCCGATCGCCTGGGTCATCTCAGGAACATGCGCGTGCTTCAGCAGGCCGTAGGCGCAGACGTCTTCGTTGACCTCGGCGAAGCCGAATGTGGAACCGCCGCCGCGGCCGGCGCCGGAGACGCCGCTCTTGGCGTCGATGATGATGCTCACCGGGTCGATCAACTTGGCGGCCGCCAGCGGGGCCAGGGCTGCCAGGGTCGCCGAGGGGTAGCATCCGGGATTGGCGACGCGGCTCTTGCCGCGGATCTGGTCGGGCCACACATCAGCGAGGCCATAGGTCCAGCCATCGACGAAGCGGTGGTCGCCGCCGATGTCGACGATCCTGGTGGCGGCCGGGACGCGGGCGAGGGCCTCCTTGGATTCGCCGGAGGGGAGCGAGGCGAAAAGCACATCCATCTGCGGGAGCGTGGAAGGATCCCACTTCTGGATCACCAGGTCGCCGAAGCGAGCGATGCCGGGGAATTTGTCGACGAGTTTTGATCCGGCGCTGGATTCGCCGGCGACGTAGACGAGTTCAAAATCCGGATGACCTGCGGCCAGGCGAAGGACTTCGCCGCCGCCGTAGCCACTGACGCCAACAATGCCGATTTTCTTTGCCATAGAGGGGTCGCATTATGCGCCGGAGGGGGGCGGGGGGCAACACAAGGTGAACGACCCGTGTCGCCCCGTGTGTTCGGGCGTGCCCGACAATCCGGGCAAGCACGAAATACGAAGCACGAAATACGAAACAACGCAGAAACGGAGGAAACTGCGAAACAGCAAACGCGGAGCGGCCGACATGAGGCACGTCGCCCGGATTTTCGGGCACAACGGTGTGTTCAGGTGCCCAGGACGTCGTCGGTGGCGTCGGGCTGTTTCAGCATCGCCTCAAGGCGGTCTTTGAGCTTGAGCAGTTCCTGGAGTTGCTCCTGCGCCTTGCGCGACTGCACCCACAGGTCGGGCAGACGACGCATGGCGGCCTGTTCCCGCAGGGCCTGGCGATGCGGGATGGCTGGCATTCCGGAGACTGTGGTTCCGGGCGGGATATCGTCAATGACTCCCGAGCGGGCGGCAATGACGGCGAGGCTTCCGATGGTGACGTGGTCGCGTATCGACGAGGCTCCGCCGACCACGACGCCGTATCCGAGCGTGGTTGAACCGGCGATGCCGGTTTGGCCGGCCATGATGCAGTGTGCGCCGGTGACGACGTTGTGGGCGATCTGGACGAGGTTGTCGACCTTGGTGCCCTTGCCGATGCGAGTGGCGCCGTATTTGGCGCGATCGACGCAGACGCACGATCCGAGTTCGACATCGTCCTCGATTACCACGGTTCCGATCTGAGGCATCTTCAGATGCTGCTTGCCGTCCCATCGATAGCCGAAGCCGTCGGTGCCCAGGACGGTGCCGGCGTTGAGGATCACGCGGTTGCCCACGGTGATGCGTTCGCGGATGACCACATTGGCGTGAATCTGGCAGTCGTCGCCGATGGTGACGTCGTCGCTGATGATGACGCCGGGATAGATCACGCAGCGCGCCCCGACGTGGCTGTTGGCGCCGATCGACACGAACGCCCCGATCGCCGAGCATTCGCCAACGCTGGCCGTCGCGTCGAGGCGGGCGGAGGCATCGATGCCCACCTTCGGACCGGGAACTGGTGGCGCGAACATCTCAAGCACCTTGACCATCGCCAGGTCCGCATCGTCGACCCACAGGATGGCGTTGGCGACGCCGGGGGGAACCTTCACATCCCGCTGCACGAGCACCGCGGCCGCCCTGGTGGCGGCGAGTTCTTTCAGGAAGCGGTCCGACCCGACAAACGAGATGTCGGTGTCCGACGCTTCGACAAGGGAGTTGACGCCCGTCAGGCGAAGGTCGGCCTTGGCAGGGACAGGCAGATTGAGAACCTTGGCGATTTCGCCAAGCGTGAGAGTCTTCATGAGAGGATGTTTCCGGTGGATCGGACGGCCGAGGCGGTTGCCTCATTTGCCGGCCGACTTGTACGTGGCATCCAGAGCGGCCAGGACCGCAGAACTGATGTCCACTTTGTCGTTGGCATAGAGCACCGAGCGACTGGTGATCATCCCGCGAACCTGTTCGACGGTAAGGCGATCCAGGTCCTCAGGGAAATCGGGGCGCTGATCGGTCAGGACCAGATCCAGGCCTTTCTGCTTGGCGACTTCGGCGCAGGCGGCTTCAATCTTGTCAAACAATGCCTTGGTCTGCACTTTGAGTTGCCGCTGCAGATTGACTTCGGTGAGCTTGGCCCATGTTTCATACTCGATGGCGGTTCGAAGATACTCGGCGTTCTTGTCCTGCGCCTGGGGCGTCTCGGGCTTGAGGGTGTCCCGCTCGGCCTTGAGCGCCTTGAGCTTGGTCTGCTTCTCCTGATTGACGCCTTCGAGGAGCCTTCGATCCGCATCCATCTTCTGGTTCAGATCCTTCAGTTCCTGCATATCGGCGAAGATCTTGGCGATATTGGCGACGCCGATCCGCAGCGAGGCCGGTTGAGGGTCCGCAGCATGCAGGACCGAACTGGCCACGAGCAGGATCGCAAGTAACGGAAGAGTGCGTTTGAGCATTTCGACAGTCCTTTCGAGTTTGCGGTCGCGATTCTACGCGATCCGCGCTGATCAATAAACTACACCGAACGAGAAGCTGATCAATTGAGTCCGATCCTGGTCGTTCTTGACGATGGGGATGCCGAAGTCGATGGCGAGCGGCGCCTGTTGTGCGAACGGGAAAACCACGCGGAATCCGAAGCCCACCGCGATGCGGTAGTCGCTGAGGCTCACTTCCCGGTCGTTGGTGCCGCCGTCGACGAAGAGCACGCCGCGGAGGATGTCAGTGTAGATCGGGTAGCTGAGTTCGGCGGTTGTGGTCACGAAGAAGGTGCCGCCGATCGGATCGTCGTCGGGGCCTGAGCGAGGGCTGATGCCGCGGAATTCGAATCCGCGGACACTGCCGAACCCACCGAGGTAATAGCTCTCGAAGATCGGAGCCCCCGAGTCGTCGATGTATCCGCCGCCCATTTTCAGCGACAGGATCGTCTTGCGGTCAAACAGATCCTCGTAAACCGTGTAGAACTGGTCGAAATTCAGGGAGAGCTTGTTGAAGTCGACCTGTCCGCCCAGCGCCCCGACGCGTTCGTAGCTCAGTTCGCCCAGTACGCCTTTGTACTGAAGCGGTCCGCGATTGGTCGTGTCGTAGCGCAGTGCGGGCCCGAGGCCCGTGACGGTCGTGTGCCCTTGGGCCTCCAGTACCTCTGGGGCGCGCAGGGGCTTGTCCTGCACGTTGTAGACCCGCACGTCCTCGCCGCGGGCGGTGAGGAACATCGTCCAGTTATAGCCCAGCCGTTTGCCCAGCGTGACACGATCACCGGTGCGGGTCTCGTTCCAGTTTGAGTAGATTCGCTGGCGGAGGTAGATGTCATTGGCGAAGCTGTACGGCTGGTCGAAGATCCATGGATCGTAAAAGCGTATGGCTGCGGTGGTGCCCTGGGTGCCCGGGGCGACCGAGGCTCGGAATGTCTGCCCTGCGCCGACCCACGCCCGTTCGGAGAAGACGTCGGTCCACGTCGTCGGCCAGTTGCCGATATCGAAGTTGCGCTGCTCATAGCTGATCTCGCCGCCAACGCCGCCGTTGCTGCTGACGCCTGCGCCGATATTGAACGAGGCGGTCTTGCCTTCGGTCACTTCCACCAGCACATCGCGCAGATCCGGCTCCTGGCCCACCGGCGAGACGCTGACATTGTTGAAATAGCCCGTGCCGCGCAGGCGGTCGACGGCGTCGGTGAGTTCGGCGGAGTTGTACAGTTGCCCCGGTCCCACGCGCATCTCGCGCAGGATGACCTTCGCCTGGGTCTTGCTGTTGCCCTTGACGAGGATACGGCCCATGTGGAAGGGCCTGCCCTCGTGGATCTCGTAGATCAGTTCCACCGTGCCCGGTTCCTTGTGGAAGATCGTCTTGGGGCGGATGTCCAGGTAGTCGGGATTGGGCGTGGCCGGCGGTGCCTGGTAGACATAGCCGTACGGGCTGTATTCCTTGACGATCTGGCGGATATCCCGCTGGACGATCTCCTGATCGTAGTTGCCGCCTTTGACCAGCTTCAGATTGGCAAGCAGTCGCTCGGCGCTGACGTGCTCGTTGCCGTTGAAGGCGACCTTCTCGATCGTATATCGCTTGCCTTCATCGACGATGAAGGTGATCTGCATTTCGCTCTGATCGGCAGAAAATGCCAGCTTTCGACCCACTTTGACGTCGAAGAAGCCCTTGGACTCGTAGAACTTCCGCAGGCTGGCGACATCGTCTTCGACCGTCTCAAAGTCATACTCGCCGGCGCGGAGAATCCAGATGTAATAGTCGCTTTTGACCTGCCCGCGCAGACGGAGGTTGCTGAACGACACGTTGCCTTCGAAGGTGACGCGGCGAATCCGCACCTTGGCGCCTTCAACAATGTTGAACGTGAGCTCGCCGGTCTGGGCCAAGTGACTCTCGTCCACCGTCACGTGGACATAAGGATAATTCTTTTCGTGGTAGAGGCGCTCGATCGCCTGCCTCCCCAGCGAGATGCGGAAAGGGTCCACCGCGTCGCCGGCTTTGAGGTCCACAGCGCTCTGCAGGTCCAGGGTGTCAATGTGCGTGTTGCCTTTGTAGGCAATCTGGCGGACGGTCCGCTCCTCAAGCACCACGAAGGCCACCACAACGCCGGTGTCGGTCGGCTCGACCTTGGCTTCCACATTGGCGAAGCGCTTGAGCGCATAGATGCGTTTGTAGTCCTCTTCGACCGTGGTCGGGTCAAAGGGCTCGCCCTCGCGGGTGCGAACCTGGTTGAGGATGACACTGGCGGCGACCTGCGAGTTGCCCTGCACGCGCAACGACTCGATCCGGCGTCCCTTGAGCTGCAGCGAGACGCCGCTGATGTCGGCGCGGGGGCGGGTCGTCGGGATCGTGGTTGGCTGTGTGGCAGCGGGCGGAGTCTGAGCCGGGGCGGTTGTCGGCGTTGTCGTCTGGGCCACAACCGGGCCTCCGCCGGCCAGCGCCATGGCGAAGGGCGCCAAAAGGGCGATGGGACGAATCGCTTCCCTGAAAATGTCTGGCTTCAATTGGCCACCATTGTTGAAGAGGCAACTCCTGGGGCGGTCCAGAGGACGGCCTGCCATCGCGGCGGCAAGTTTAGCGGACCCAACAGTTATGTCAAAATGCGGGCACGCCCCGCAGACCCTCGGGCATGACAATATTTTCGCGCATGTCCACTCTCAGCCCCAAAGGGGCGTAATCCATAAGCCCATGGCAAGCGTACCCGCGTCGCCCTGGGTTTCATCCGCATCGATATCCAGAGCCCTGTAGGGGCGACACATAACTCACCGTAACCCCCTAAACCGACCAGTAGCTTCCATCCGCCCGGAAATATTGTCACGCCCCAACCGTGCCTTTTGCTCTCCTCCGTCTTGGCTTTGCTGAGTTCGCTGCTAGACTGGCTCCGAGACTTTGCTCAATCGCAGTTCGAGACCAGCCCGTCAGGAGTTCTGATTGATGGTCAATGGCGACACCAACAACAGTGACCTTGCGTACGCCGACACGCTCTGGAAGGCCGCCGACTCCCTTCGCGGCCAGATTGATGCCGCCGAATACAAGCACGTCGTTCTCGGGCTGCTGTTCCTCAAGTACATCTCCGACAGCTTCCTCTCAATCGCTTTCCACTCTCCAACCCGCTTTCTAAAAGTCGCATAATGCCATGAACGAACCCGCTAAATTCAACAACGTCGTCAGCTTCCTCTGGGCCATTGCCGATCTGCTCAACGGTGCTTTCCAGAAGAGCGAGTTTCAGAAAATCATCCTCATGTTTGATACCGGCCTGGCCAGTGGCGAGGGCGTGGCCCGCACCGTCAATGACTGCTGCTGCGGCACCGGCGGCATGCTCACCATTGCTAAGGATCACATCCAGCAGATCAACCCCCAGGCCAAGGTCTTCCTCTACGGGCAGGAACTCAATCCCCAGACCTGGGCCATCGCCCGCTCGGACATGCTCATTCTGGAGCCGGAGGGCAAGGACGCGGAAAACATCAAACTCGGCAGCACCCTTTCCAACGACCAGTTGGCGGACAAACGCTTCGACTTCCAGTTCGTCAATGCGCCCTACCATCACTTCCACGCTGTGAATGTGGCAGTGGAGGAACGGTGCGCGCCAACGGCATGATAAACCTTGCACTACGCTTCGCTACATACACAGAAACTCCACCATGCAAACCGAAGTCCCAATCAGAATCGCCGTGCGAGGCATCATCATCCATCTTCTCGCCGGCCTGCTTGGCTTGGTGGCTTCCGTGGCATGGGCCGGCGATGAAACCACAGCTCGCTCGGAGACGGTCGCCAACGTCGCTGGAGCGGCATCGCCGTTTGCCCGGGATCTCACCGGGGACTGGGGCGGACTGCGGTCCCAGATGCTGGCGCGCGGGGTGAGCCTCGGATTGGAGTCCACCCACTTTTATCAAGGCTCCGTCTCGGGAGACAGAAATCGGGATTTTAATTGGGGTGGCCGCGTGGATGTTTTTTTGAATCTGGATACCGCGAAGCTCGGTCTGTGGGAAGGGGGCGGAATTCGGACGCATGGCGAGGTGCGGTATGGTCAATTGGGGGCGACCCGCGGCGGAGCGTTCCTGCCAACGA
>JBBQTU010000098.1:0-14536 GCA_038213005.1 Tepidisphaerales bacterium
TGTCCGGGTCCGAGAGTTCGCCGTTTGGGGGTGGTTGCTTATTGCGGCCTAGTTCTGGCGACGGGGCCCGTTTTTGCGGGCACGCCCGTATTTGTGGGAGCGACGGTGACAGGGTGACTAGACGGCCGATTTGTAGTACCCTCTATTCAGGAGAACATTTTATGCCCAATATGATGAGCGTACTTAACGACCTGATTCGCCGCCTGGCGCGGCGCGAGATCACCGCCCAGACCAAGACGCTTCGGAAGCTGAACGCTCAGCACCGACGCGACATTGCCGCGCTGAAACGGCAGACGGGCGGGCTGCTCAAGGCCGTGGCGTTCCTGGAAGGCCAGGAGAAGCGACGGGTTGTCCAGCCGCTGCCCGCGCCGGAGGCTGGGGCGATGCGATTCCGGGCGGATGGCCTTCGCACACACCGGGCGAGCCTGGGCCTGTCGGCCAAGGACTATGGTCAGCTTGTCGGCGTGTCGGGCCTGACGATCTATTCGTGGGAAGCGGGCAAGTCGCGTCCGCGACTGCAGCAGGTGGCGAAGGTGGCGGCCGTGCGCGGCATCGGCAAGCGCGAGGCGCTCAAGCGTCTGGACTTGCTCGGCGGCGGCCGGCCTGGCGAGGCTCCGCGGCGCCGCACGGGCGGGCCGACGGCGAAGGAGTTCATCCTCTCGCTGGTCAAGGGCAATAAGGGTGCCTCCACCGCCGAGATCAACGCGGCCTGGATCAAGGCCGGGCGGGCCGGCCGGGCCAACAACACCCTGGGTCTGCTGGTTCGCGAAGGCGATCTGAAGCGCATGCAGGCGAAGGGCCTGCGCGGCAGCCGATACGAGTGATACCGCCTCGTGACACTTATCCCCCACCACCAGCTCCGCGCGGAAACGCTTGAGGCGCTCATTGAAGAGTTCGTCACGCGCGATGGTGCAGTCCATGGCCACGCCGACACGCCGCTGGCGGCCCAGATCGACGCCGTGCGCCGGCAGTTGGAAAGTGGCAAAGTGGTCATCGTCTTCGATGAGGCCAGCGAGAGCTGCACCATGATGTGCGCTGACGATCTGCCTCCGCAGGATGCCGGCGAAGCCGAGATGTGATTGGCCGGGCGTGCCCGTTTTTCCTGGCAGGCCGGTTGATGTGGCGCTTGGTGAGCCCAACGAGCCGCCGGCGTGAGCCGGCGGGTTGGCCGACCGGCCCCGACTCACCGACAAGCACATCTGCCTATTGGGTATCGCCACAAGGGTGATCACGTTGTCTCGCAGCGGCAACCATCGTCCGCTAACCCGCCGGCTTACGCCGGCGGCTCGTTGCAGACGATTCCGACACGGTAAACAGTTACGCTCAGTGGGCTGGATTTCTACACTTTCCCGGAAAAACGGACACGCCCGATTGGCCGCCCTCTTGTACATCCGCGGCCGGGCAGGCTATAAACTTGTCCCAACAAGGAGTATGTGAATGGCCAGGAAGCTTCGTTATGGCGTTGTCGGGCTGGGCGGGATTTGGAACTGGGGCCATGCCCCGGACATCCTTAAGCACCCGGAAGTTGAAGTCGTCGCGGTTTGCGACATCGTCAAGGAAAAGGCCGACAGTTGGGCGAAGCAGACCGGCGCCAAGGCCTACTACGACTACAAGGACCTGATCGCCCAGGCTGACCTGGACATCGTCGATGTCTGCACGCCCAACCTCTATCACTCGCAGGTTGCGGTCGCCGCGCTAAAGGCCGGCCGGCATGTCTTCTGCGAGAAGCCCGACGCGATCAACCCCGTCGAGGCCCGAAAGATGGCGGATGCCGCGAATAAGAGCGGCAAGACGCTGATGTGCATGCGCAACAACCGGTGGCTGCCGGGCAGCATGTGGCTCAAGAAGTTCATCGATGACGGCCAGATGGGCGACATCTACACCGGCCGGTGCGGCTGGCAGCGTCGTCGCGGCATCCCCGGCAAAGGTGGCTGGTTCACGACCAAGGCTCTTTCGGGCGGTGGCCCGCTGATTGACCTCGGCGTGCACTTCATCGACGTCGCCACCTGGCTGATGGGCAATCCCGTGCCCGTCGCCGTCAGCGGCTGCACCTACAACAAGTTCGCCACCAGCACCGCGAGCGACTCCGAACACGCCAAATTCGGCAACAAGTCGGCCGAGGGGACCTTTGACGTCGAGGACCTGGCGATCGGTTTCATCCGCTTCGCCAACGGCGCCAGCCTGCAGATCGAGTTCTCCTGGGCGAGCAATGTGGAGAACGAGAACGTCTTTGTCGAACTGCGCGGCAGCAAGGCCGGGTCGTTCCTTGATGGGAGCCAGTGCAAGATATTCTCCGAAGGCCCGGCCGGTCTTTACGACATCCAGCCAAAGCTGGTGAAGAATCCCCGCGGCGAGCATGGCATGATGCTCTACCACTTCATCGACGTGGTGCAGAAGCGCGCCAAGCCGATCATCCTGCCCGAGCACGGGGTCAACATGATCAAGATCCTGTCGGCGATGTACGAGTCGGCCGCCAAGGGCAGGGAAGTCCGCATCTAAAGGCCGTCGCATTAATAACTGGCAAAGCTGGCGCGATGATCTCTTCTTACTCCTCCACCTTGGGGGAGGCTGGGAAGGCGTTGGCCTCTGTCTGGCCAGTGTGCACCGTCAAGGCGTTGTGCCGGGAGCATACGGTGCGTGGTGAAGGAGAAAACCAGAATGGAAAGAATGGCGGCAAATGAGAAGAGCGTGGCAAGGGATCCCGCCAAGGCTGAGCCTCGCTCGTCGGGCCATACCACGACACTGGTCGATGCCATTACTGCTTGTAATGGCCTTATGTCCCCCTTTTGTCATCGCGGTGGTAGTTAAGGTACAATTTTAGTAGGCAAGACCATAGCGCAATTTCAGTTTGTTCTGACATCACCCTGGCGCCCCGCCTGCTGCAGGGGAGACGGGGTGGGGTCAAAGGAGCGATTCAATGTACGATATTTTCAGTCTTCCCGACACAAAGTTTCCCGAAGGCTTTATCTGGGGCTCTTCCACCGCTGGCCACCAGATCGAAGGTGACAACATCCATTCCCAGTGGTGGGCCAACGAACAGCAGCCCGGCCGGTACGAATCAAAATCCGGCAAAGCCTGCAATCATTACGAACTTTACAAAGATGATATCGGGCTTCTCAAACAGCTTGGCCACCAAGCCTATCGCATGTCAATTGAGTGGGCACGCATCGAACCTGCCGAGGGGCAGTTCAATGCCCAAGCCATGGAACACTACGTTGATGAGTTGCGACGATTGAAAGAGGCGGGCATCAAAACCTATGTCACGCTCCACCACTTCAGTCACCCACAATGGTTTGAAGAAAAAGGTCAATTCAGCAAACTCGACAACATGCACTTGTGGGAACGATATGTACATCATGCAGTTCCGAAAATTTCCCCCTTTGTTGATTATTGGAACGTGTTCAATGAATTCAATCTGGGTGCCTGGCCGGGACGCATTGAAGAGAAACTGAATTTGATCCAATACCACGCCCGCGGATACCATCTCATCAAACAATATTCCAAAGCGCCGGTCAGTACCGCACATGCATTTGTTCACTATTTCCCGTATCGCCGGCATGATGATCTTGACAATTTGATGACTAAATATCAGGACTGGCGCGACAACGAATTCTTTTTCCACGCCATTCGTACCGGTGAAATCGCCTTCCCGCTTAAAGATGCGAAGTATGTCCCCGAAGTCAAGGGAACTATGGATTATTGGGCAGTCAACAGTTATACCCGTCATATGATGGATGGACGCAAAGAATCGCTTGAAGGCAAGCGGTTTGAACATAAGCAACTCAAGATGATTCCCAAGGAGTTTTATCTCGAAGAGATGTTCCCCGAAGGGCTCACTGCTAACGTTGAGCGGTTAAAGGATTTACCGGTCCACATCACCGAAAATGGCTGCTCCTGTGATGATGACCGGTTTAGAATCGTCTACATTGCGCTTCATCTGTCTGCACTGCGCGAGGCGATCAGCCGTGGGGTCGATGTGAAAGCCTATATGTGCTGGTCACTTATGGATAACTACGAATGGGGTTCCTTTGTGCCCCGCTTCGGGCTTGTGGATGTCGATTTTGAGACGTTCAAACGCACACCCAAACCAAGCGCCTGGTTTTACAAAGATGTAATTGCCAATAATGGCGTCAGTCAGGAGATCATCAGGAAATATTTGAAGGAGATGCCGTCGTTGAGTTCGCATTGATGATGAAGATAAAATCGTCGGCAATCGTCCTCATGGGGAAGCCGACAAATATCAAGCGGCAGTGTTTAGAATGCTGAATATTGCTCTATTTTGGTTTTGGACAAAGAGCATGGATCGCGTCCTCTTTTCGGTCCCTCCTCTTTTTTCGGTCCCTTTTTCGTCCCGACGGCGAGCCAAGGGCCCTTTGGACACGGAAGTGTCGTGGAAAAAAACGGGCCGTGGCCGACACAGTGCGGCAAGAACGGTGTCCGGTACGATTCAGGGCTTGGGAGCAGTTATAAGTCCATAGGCTTGGAGCCAGTGGATGAAGGTTCTGCTTCGACGTCCGGTTTGAAACCGTACTGGGGAAAACCCGCCGTACGGAATTTTAGAGAGGGAAGTGGAGACAGAGTGGTTGCCGCCGCCAACAACGATCTCCCAAGCCTCTTCTGCCCCGCCGAGCCGAAATACTTCGAGATGTTCGCCGCCGGCAAAGACGTTGTCTCCGGAGATCTGCAACTCCACCTCGAAGGCGTGACCATCCAGGAGAAGGAACTCCGCGAATACGTCCCCCGATCGCACGAGACCTCCATCTACGCCCATGCCTGACCGACCCTTGAAACTGCACGATCTGCGGCGCATCCTCCGCAGCTTCGGAGCCTCCGAAGACTCCTCTCAGGCAAGGGTTCTCACACTATGTTCTTCCTCCAACTCCCCGGCCATCGGGCTGGATATCCCCTCCCGACCCACGGCGGCGACGTCGCCGCCATCTACGTCCGCCGAATCCGCGTGGTGTTTCTCCTCACCGACAAAGACGGCGTCTCCGACTGGGACTTCTACGCCCGATGACGCAATCACAACCTTGCCATCCGGCCTCCCAGTGTGTTACCGTCATCATCCAAGAAAAGAAAACGGCACGGTGAAAAGAAAATAGGACGGGATGTCCAGCGACAATTAAAATCCGCCAGGGGAAAAGAAAACAGGATCGCGCCAAGTAAGCTCGCGAAAGGAGAATGCGATATGAACTGACATATCACTGAAACTTTTCATTGCAAACCCTGTGGGTGAGAGACCCACCCGATAGAGCGTAGCCGCGCAATCGGAAGCGAGTCTTGCGTGGGGCACGGGTGACCGTGCACTGCGAAGCGTAGACAGCGAGTCGCCAAGCCATGTGATTGAGCCTCGAAAGTCCAATTGTTGAAGTTGCGGTCGTTCCTCTAGCCGCAACCACGTCAGGCAGCGCGTCATGGTGAGTTCTGTCTGATTCGGCCGGGGTCGAAGGAGCATGGGCGGGGCGACAATGGGGTCTGTGCGGGAACTTGGGAGATCCTCCGTCCTCCACGGCAGACACGGCGGTGAGTGGGCGTCCGCCAGCAGCAAACGTCCTGGCCCTGCGGCAGTGGCATCGTTGGCCGCGAGGGAGCGAAGTGATGATGCGCCCGTGGTACAGCCTTGGCGAAGGAATACGAAGCTGGGGCGGGATGGGGCGGAGGAAGTCTTAGCGTCCGGGTAGTACCTGTGAAGCCGGGATAGTCATTCTCGATGACGACCCGTCGGAGGGAAGGCGGACGCCTGAACGTGGAATCGGCATCGGGAAATACGCTGGGTGCTTCGACGCCCGTAAGCGTATCAACGTAACGGTGTCGGCTAGCAGTTCGCCGATGCGAACATCGAGTGCGTGAGTGGCGCACGTGACCGCCCACGCGATGAAGCCACGGTCAGAAGAACCGTATGCGCTAATGTGCGCACGTACGGGTCCGCGGGAGCCCCGGCCGAGTAATCGGCCGGGGCCACCCAGACGGGATTCCATTTACCGTCCTCGTACTGGCATTCCGGCTGTTTCCACCATCGTTCGCCGGGAAGGTCGGCCCCGCTCACGCATCGCTGATTCCAATTCTAACTCGCGAACCGTGTCGTCGCGCCACTGGTCTTCGCCAAATGGACAGCCTCGGCTCACGCTTCTTCGCAATGCTTCCAGTTCTCCTGCCGTCTGCCGCTCATTCACAAAAGCGGCATAATCCTCATCCTTGAGAAACAAGGCCTGCCGCCCGACGCCACGGTTGATGGCGTGGTAAATCAGCCCGCCAGGCGCTTTGCGTGCCGTGCGACTCAGGCACTACAAGCTATTGCTTTCGCAAGTTGCCGTCAATGTCGCTCAAATGGAATGGGAATTACGCGTCTTCTTGTCTTCCCTCGCTTTTCTTTCGGAAAAACCGCGCATGTCTAAGATTTGACTTGACCCGTCCATACCCCTATTTTATACTTCCATCTATAGGCCGCCGCGCTAGGCGTGCGCGCTGACCATGGTGCTCTTTGGCAAGTGAATATCCCCATCCATCGGCCGACGGCTGCGTCAGCCATGTCCGAAATAGCCCTCTAATGTAAATGCCTAACAGAAGTGATTCCAATCCGGGCCGTACTCCTCCTCTTTCAGCTTTCAGCTTTTTGGCGTTTCGGCCCGTCCATTGCCTCGAATGTCGAGCTTCCGGCCTCACGCGCCGAAACTTGCGCATCTGACCCCTCAATCGGCGCGCAACTCCTTATGGCATCAGGCCCCGCGATACCCCCCACCCCCTCCTTCGAAAACCTGCGCACCTGCCCTGAGCAGCGCGGCGGGGATCGGTCTTGCGGACTGCTGGCGGGCGGGGAAGATACACGGGGCAGTGTCTGAACTCCCCTCTTGCCGGTTGCTGAAATGATGAAACAAAACGCCGCTGTCGTGCTGCATGAACAGATCCGATCTGCCCCGGTCCAAGGGTGGTGGGTCTGGGATCGGGCGGGGGATCGGCCGGCGGAGATGGTGACGTGTTTCTTCCGCAGGGCGTTTGACCGCGCTGCGGTTGGGGAACGGCCGGTGTTGCGGATCTCGGCCGATGGGCGATACCGCGCGTTTCTGAATGGGCGGCTGATCAGTCGCGGGCCGGCGCGAGGCACGCCGGAGCACTATCACTTTGAGACCGTGGACCTGGAACCATTGCTGCAGGATGGGGCGAACATCCTGGCGGTGGAG
The DNA here is from genome assembly GCA_038213005.1 of Tepidisphaerales bacterium. Classification (GTDB taxonomy): domain Bacteria; phylum Planctomycetota; class Phycisphaerae; order Tepidisphaerales; family Tepidisphaeraceae; genus JBBQTU01. The sequence continues at coordinate 7,179 of JBBQTU010000098.1, forward strand.
GTGCGATGGTATGGGCAGTATGCGCCGGCGTCCGAGGCGCATCTCCGGCCGGGGGTGTGGGTGAATGTGCGCGATGAAGCGGGCCAGCTTCGCCTGGCGACCGATCCGGCGTGGAAGGTATTGCGCAGCGGCGGACATGCGCCGCACCCGCTGACGGCGCAGTCGCTGACGTATTACATTCCGCCGGGCTGCCCGGATCTGAGTGAGGGGTTCACGCACGCGATCGACCGGATGTGCTATACCGTGGTGGACCCTTGCGAGGATGTGGACCTGGGCAAGGTGCCCCAGGGGTGGCAGGAGGCCGGGTTCTGCGATGATTCGTGGATGGCGGCGGTGCGGGTCGAGACGGCCTATGGGCGATATGACCCGACCACGCGAACGGGCAACGGTGTCGAGCTGATTCCGCGGCAGATTCCGGCGATGGAGGAACTGCCCGTGCGGCCGGCGCGGGTCGTGGATGCCGGGCTGATGATTCTCTCCAAATCGCCTCAGGAGTCGCGGCAGTTGCAGGGGCAACTGCGGCCGGCGTCGGCGGGAGATCGGCTGTGGAAGTGGGATGGGGCAGGCAGCATCAGCGTGGATGGCACTGGCACGGATTACGTGGTGCTGGACATGGGCAGGATCATCACGGGGCATCCGAAGCTGGCGATCGATGCCCCGGCCGGGACCGTGGTGGAATTTCGATATAGCGAGGCGCTGAGCCGGGGGTTTCAGAAGGCCGTGCGCGATGATGCGAGCGCCGGCACGGTGGAAGGTTATTGCGATACCTTCACCTGCCGCCAGGGGCACAACATCATCGAGTCCTTCGTCTGGCGGGCGTTTCGGTTCCTCCGGCTGGCGATCCATCATCCGCAGGGCGCTGCCCACGTTCAGCGGCTGGATGTGACGCTGACGGCGTATCCGTTTGTACAGAAAGCGACGTTTGAGTCGTCCGACCCGCTGCACAAGCAGCTTTGGGATGTGAGCTGGTGGACGGCGCGCATGTGCGCCCACGAGACGTATGAAGACTGTCCCTATTACGAGCAGTTGCAGTATGTGGGCGATACGCGGTTGCAGGCGCTGGTGTCGTACATGGTGGCCGGTGATTTCCGCCTGGCGCGGCAGGCCTTGCGGCAGTGGAACCAAAGCCGGCGAGCCGATGGCATGAACTCCAGCCGGGCGCCGGGGTCATTTCCGCATGTGATGACTCCGTTCTCGCTGATCTGGATTCAGTTTCTGGAGGATTTCTACCGGTATAGCGGCGACGTTGAACTGGTGCGCGAACTGATGGACGGCGTCGCCAGCGCCTTGCGATGGTTTGAGCAGTTCGATCAGGATGGACTGCTGGTGAAGGTGCCGTACTGGATCTTCACCGACTGGTCGATCCCATCGGACAAGCGGCGGACGGCCGGCTCGGAAGGCGAAATGAATCTGCGCCGGGTGGGGGCGCTGCAGTCGGCATCGCGCCTGGCGGCGGCGATCGGCGAGAAGGCGCTGGCGAGGCAGTACGCGGCTCAGGCCCGGCGGGCGGCCGATGCCTGCAAGCGGCATCTCTGGTCGGCCCAGGCGGGGCTGTTCTGTGATGGCGCCGATGGGGAGCTGATCTCTGAGCATGTCAGCCTGCTGGCGATTCTCTATGACCTGGTGGGCAAGCGCGAAGGGGCGAAGGTATTGCGACGGCTGGAGAGTCGTGATGACCTGTGCCGCACGACGATCTACTACAGCTATTACAAGTTCCGCGCGTACCAGAAGCTGGGTCGATACGCCGATGCGTATAAAGCCTCGCTGCACCACTGGACGGACATGCTGGCGCTACACGCCACGACATGGTTTGAAATGCCCGAGCCGACCCGCAGCGACTGTCACGGCTGGGGCGCGTGGATCATGTGTGACCTGCTGACGGTCGTGCTGGGGATCGAGCCGCAAGAGGCGGGCTTTGCCTCGGTGCGCATCACGCCGCAGGTGATGGACCTGGACTGGGCGCGCGGGAGCCTGCCGACCGTGCGCGGCGAGATCCGAGTCGCCTGGCGTCGGCGCGACGGACGTGTGGCGTATGAGATCGAGTTGCCCCCGGAGGTGCGCGGCACGCTGGTGACACCCGACGGGCATGTGCATGTGCTGAATCCCGGCGAGTCGCGCATCGAGGCGTGATCGCGCCGCGGCAGAATCGCCTTTGACCTTTCTGGTTCGTTGAAATCGGCCCGGGCAATGGCGTTTGGCGGGGTCTGGCGGTACAACGTTTTAATGGCAAGCACCCAAGAAGAGCTCAAGATGGCTTGGAAGAAGTTTCGTAAACGGATTAACGCAAGTCAGCTTGAGGAGGATTCCCGGCTGGGGCGCGGGCCGATCGGGTCGCCCAAGAGCAAGATCGTCTCCATCCAGCCGCCGCCGGGATTCGGGCGGGCGATCTGGGATGAACTAGCCGAGCTGGGGTTCCTGAAGTACGACGGCGACGGGTTCTACCAGTTGACCGACAAGAAGTGGGGCTGAGACAGGCGCGCGAGCTGTGGAATCTGCTGCGACGCGTTCTGGGTTATTGTTTCGCGGGTGAGTTCCCGGCAGAATTGCGCTATGACCATTACCAAAGCAGTGATCACCGCGGCCCATCCGCGTCAACGGACTCTTCCGCTTCAGACGCTGGTGGACCGCGATGGGGTGACCAAGTCGGCGTTGCAGATCGTGATCGAGGAAGCCGTGTCGGCCGGGGTTGACGAGATCGCGGTGGTGGTGTGTCCGGGCGATCAGCAATCCTACGCGCGAGCGGCGGGGCCTGAGGCCGGGCGACTGGTCTTCATCGAGCAGAAGGATCCTCGCGGCTATGGGCATGCCCTGTGGTGCGCCCGGAGCTTCACGGCCAGCGAGGCGTTCTTGCACCTGATCAGCGATCACCTGTACCTGTCGACCGATCGTCAGCAGCGGTGCGCTGCGCAACTGGTGAAGATGGCGGTGCAGGAGAAGTGCTCGGTGTCGGCAGTGCAGGCCACCCGCGAGGCGCAGTTGCCCTATTTCGGAACCGTCGGCGGCAACCGCGTGCCGCGCGTCAATAATCTCTATGAGGTCGAGGTTGTCATCGAAAAGCCCACGCCCACGCAGGCGGAGCAGTCGCTGATGATCCCCGGTCTGCGGGCGGGGAATTACCTGTGCCTCTTTGGTATCCACGTGCTGACGCCTGGGGTCATGACGCTGCTGGATGAGCTGGTCACCGACGCGAGCAGCACGAACATCCAGCTCTCCGATGCCCTGAATCGTCTGACGGCCCGCGAGCGATACCTGGCGATGGAGATCGGCGGCCAGCGCTATGACATCGGCGTGCGCTACGGCCTGCTGATGGCGCAGTTGGCGCTGTCGCTGGATGGCAAAGACCGCGATGAGATCCTCAGCCAGCTCGTCGAGCTGCTGGCAACCCGTCCGCAGCGCGCCTGATGCGCCCAAGGTCCGCAGCACCGTGAGACACCCAGAATAAGAAGAAGCCAGATGAAACTCGACCTGCTTGAGATCATTGTCAGCGACGACCCCGAGATTCGTAACCAGTCACTGGAGGTCCTCTGTCGGGATGCTTCAGCGCAGACGCTGCTGGAGTGGGTCGCGCAGCTCGACGCGTTCCGCCGCACGTGCGATAACCTCTACCAGCGAGTTCGCGCGCTGTTTTTCCTTTACGCCATCTATCGTTATCACCTGCCGCCGAAGCTGCAGCAGTCGGCCGGGCTGGTGCCGTTTGACGGTTACGGCCGGCTGCTGTCGCGGCGGTTTGAGGAGGCGATCGACGACTTCCTGGTGGTGCAAAAGCAGCAGGGTGCCAGCGACGCCATCGCGTCGGCGCTGGCGGCGGCGTACAAGGAACTGGCCTTCCAGACGCTGGCCAACCAGGTGCGTCGCAGCGTGCGCTCGGTCAAGGGCAACCAGTGGATGTTCCGCATGGGTCACCCGGCCGACCATCCGCTGCGCCTGCGCAGTGAGCTGCTGCAACGGACCAGCGACGGGCTGTATCCGATCCTGGTGGAGAAGACGCCGGTGCGGATGGATCTGTCGCACTCGGCGTGGAGCGACATCTTTTTCCTGGGCATGGATTTCCCCGAAGGCGCACGGGTGCTGAATGTCTCGATCGACCTGGCGGTGCACGGGCGCGACAAAGCGCCCCGCCCGCCGGTGGAGGCGTATCTGCGCGTGATTGATGAGCCGATCCTGCGGCTGATCAGCGTGGATCTGAACGCCAAGGCCGAGATCACGACGCTTTCGGACGTGTTTGATTTTGCCCGTGACTATCTTGGGCTGCTCAAGGCGGCGGTGATCGCGTCGGGGATCATTCCGCCGGGCCTCGAGGGGTCGGGGCTGGAACTGTCGGACCTGCTCTCTCGCGTGGTGGCCCCGGGCCACGGGCTGGAGATCGTCTCGTCGGTCAACAACATTCCCAAGGGTTCGCGCCTCGCGGTCTCGACCAACCTGCTCGGGGCGCTGATATCCGTGTGCATGCGGGCGACCGGACAGGCGCGGAACCTGACGGGGATGCTGGATGAGAACGAGCGGCGGCTGGTGCTGGCGCGGGCGATCCTGGGCGAGTGGCTGGGCGGCTCGGGCGGCGGCTGGCAGGATTCCGGCGGTGTCTGGCCGGGCATGAAGCTGATCGAAGGCACGCTGGCGGCCGAAGGCGATGCCGAGTTTGGCATCTCGCGCGGCCGACTGCTGCCCAAGCATCGCATCCTCGATGAGACCGATGCGTCGGCCGACACGCGGCGCAAGCTTGAAGAGAGCCTGGTACTGGTCCACGGCGGCATGGCGCAGAACGTCGGGCCGATCCTGGAGATGGTGACCGAGCGATATCTCCTCCGCTCGCAGAAGGAATGGGAAGGCCGCAAGGAGGCGATGGGCATCCTGGACCAGGTGCTGGACCTGCTCAAGAAGGGCGACGTGAAGGGGCTGGGCGATGCCACGACCCGCAACTTCTCCCGGCCGCTGCAGACGATCATTCCGTGGGCGACCAACTACTACACCGAGACGCTGATCCGCCGTACGCGGGAGCAATTCGGCGACGAATTCTGGGGTTTCTGGATGCTGGGCGGCATGTCCGGCGGCGGCATGGGCTTCATCTTCGCGCCGCAGCGCAAGGCCGAGGCCCAGGATTTCCTGCAGCAGCTCATGAGCCAGACCCGCAAAGAGCTCCAGCATGCGCTGCCGTTTGCCATGGAGCCCGTGGTCTACGACTTTGCGATCAACAACCGCGGCACCTACGCCGAGCTGTTCGCGGGCGACTCGGCCATTCTGCCGGCCAACTACTATGGCATGATGGTGCCGCAGTGGCTGCGCACGGAGACTCGGCTGCAGACGCCCACGCGGCGCGCCGAGCTGGATCACTTTGCCGGCGCCGCACGCACGCGGGCGGAGCTTTCGGGCATGGTCGAGATGATCTTCGACCGCATGTTGCCGCGACAGGCGAATCGCGAAGGCACGGGCAAGAGCCTGCACACGCTGCTGGACGAGAATGGGTTTGACCGCGAGCAGCACGAACGAATCCGCACGGACCTGCGCAACGCCCGCATCGGCCTGGCGCAGAACCGACTGCCGGCCAACACCGTGATCACCGACGTCGCCGACAGCGATGTCATCGACGCCGGCGGGGTCGTGGAAGAGCGCATCGTGGCGCTGGGCCGCAAGGCCCTGGCCGATGGGCAGGTGGGGGTGGTTTCGCTGGCAGCCGGGGCGGGCTCGCGCTGGACGCAGGGCGCTGGGGTCTGCAAGGCCTTGCACCCGTTCTGCAAGCTGGGCGGGAAGCACCGCACGTTTATCGAGGCGCACCTGGCCAAGACGCGCAAGGTCGGCCGCGACGTGGGCTGCATGCCCGTCCAGATATTCAGCACCAGCTATCTCACACACAAGCCGATCGAGAGTTTCCTCGAGGCGGCCGGGCGGTATGGGTTTGACGGCGAACTGCTCCTCTCGCCCGGCAAGTCGGTCGGGCTGCGCATGGTGCCGATGGTGCGCGACCTGCGTTTTGCGTGGGAAGAGATGCCGCAGAAGATGCTGGATGAGCAGCAGCAGAAGATGCGGGAGAGCTTGCACGCGGCGCTGATCAACTGGGCGAGATCGGCCGGCGAAGGCGCGGATTATACTGACAACCTCCCCAGCCAGTGCCTGCATCCGGTTGGGCACTGGTATGAGATCGCCAACCTGCTGCGCAACGGCGTGCTGAGGGATCTGCTGAAGCGCCGGCCGCAGATGAAGTACCTGATGCTGCACAACATCGACACCGTGGGCGCGAACCTTGATGCGGGGATGCTGGGACATCACATCGCGTCGGGCTCGTGCCTGTCGTTTGAGGTGATCAGCCGGCGCGTGGAAGACCGCGGCGGCGGGCTGGCGAGGATCAATGGCCGGCCACGCCTGCTGGAAGGCCTGGCGATGCCTCACGAGCAGGATGAGTTTGCCCTGCGGTACTACAACACGATGACGACGTGGATCAACCTGGACCTGCTCCTGGGGTTGTTCGGGCTGTCGCGGATGGATCTGGCGGATGAGGCCAAGGTGCTGGAAGGAATCCGAGCGGTCGCCGCGAAAATGCCGACGTACATCACGCTCAAGGACGTCAAGAAGCGCTGGGGTCATGGGCAGGAGGATGTCTTCCCCGTGGCGCAGTTTGAGAAGCTCTGGTCGGACATGACGGCGATCCCCGATGCGACCTGCTCGTTTATCGTCGTCCCGCGCAACCGCGGGCAGCAGCTCAAGGAACAGGCACAACTGGACGGCTGGGTGCGGGATGGTTCGGCGGCGTATGTCGAAAACCTCTGCGCGTGGGAGTGATTTAATTCGAGCGGTGGCGTCCCCATAGGCGGACGCCGTCACTACGCCGTCAGGCAACTGCCGCATCCAGCGCCATCATTTGGGATACGCTCTGACAAGAATGGCTATCTGCTCATCGAAGCGCCAACAGGGTCGGGCAAGACACTGATGGCCGGCCATATTGTCGAGCGGATGAGCAAAGACGATCAAGTGGTATGGCTCTGGTTTGCGCCGTTCAAGGGAGTCGTGGACCAGACGGCCGCCGTAGTTGCTTCCAGGTCAACCAGTGCTTCGTTGCCTTCCTCCACCCGCCATGCCACACACTTCACTCCCTGTTTGATCAAGCCCTGTGCGGTCGCGTCGGCACGACTGACGGCGATTCGATGAAGCTCGCCCAGCTTCATCTGCTTTTGCATGTTCTTGATATCTTTATCATCCGGCGTGGCCGTCACCAGAATGGTGTATTCCGGCTCCAGCACCCCACGGAAAAAGATCGCCGCCTGCGTCTCGGCGTGGAAGCCGTGGTGGGCTTCGTCAACCACCGCGCCAATTCGACATCCCTGCTCGCGCAGCGACACAACCATGTCGTCAATGTGAATGCGCTTTCG
>JBBQTU010000099.1:0-14528 GCA_038213005.1 Tepidisphaerales bacterium
TCACCACCTATCGCGGCAAGCCCCTGGAAAAGGGCCAGAAGAGCCTGACCATCACCCTGGTATTCCGCTCCCCCGGCGAGACCCTGACCAGCGAGCAGGTTGAGACATCGGTCCAGCGCGTCGTTGAGCAGGCCAAGGCGACGCTGGGCGCCACCCTGCGAGCCTGAGCGAGTGGCGAGGAGGACGCCAACGTACAACACTGGGTGGCGAAATCTCCAAGTCCGTCTGCGGTGCCGACCACGCAGGCCGAGGCGGCCTTCCTACTTAGGATTGGCGCATCAATACGTGTCGGGAATTGTAGGGTGGCGTCGGTACTCCGACCCACCTGATGGGCGTCATAACTACGACAGTCATTGATTCGCCGATCATTAGGATACGGCCGCATGTTCGAGAGGATGCAACGCGACGGTCGGCCAATAAAAGAGGCCGGACGCTCTGGTCCGGCCTTTCTGCAGATTACATCGTCGCTTCCTGCTTCTGGATCAGTTCAAACACCTGCTCGGGAGTTGTCGCCTGCAGGATGGCATTGCGAAGCTGCGAGTTGGTCATCAGCCGGCTGATCTGAGCGAGTGCCGAAATATGCGGCCCGGTCTTGTCCGGCGGCGAAGCCAGAAGCCAGATCAGCGAGACCGGCCGACCGTCGATCGCCTGGAAATCAACCGGGGTCTTTACCCGGCCCATGGCCGCCACCAGTTTGTTGACGCCGGTACACTTGCCGTGGGGAATGGCCAGTCCGTTGCCGATGCCGGTAGTGCGCGTGGCTTCGCGTTCCATGACCGCGTCGAGCACCTTGCCGGCGTCCAGCAGCTCGCCATTGGCGTTCAGAAGCGTTACCAGGTCGCTAATCGCCTCCTGCTTCGTCGAGGCCTCCATGGCCAGCGAAATATTGGCAGGCGTGAGAATCTCTGTCAGTCGCATAGAGGCAACTCCACTTACGTTTAGTCCAACACGGTTGAGCCAAGGATATTACCCCGCCCCGCCAGATGAGGCAAGGAATCCACCAGAGCGGTCCATGCGGGCGGGCCCGTTTTTCCGGGCACGCGATTTCTTAGCCCCAACGGGGCGGAATTCTTAAGCCCAGGGCAAGCGTACTCGCGCAGCCCTGGGTAACAACCATTCACTCTGAATGAGCCCTGAAAGGGCGACACCTCTTTCAGCACCGTATTCGCTCCAACCACCCGCTGACGCGCGACTTGCATCTGCCCGAAAAACGGGCACGCCCCAATCCAGTGTGACTGCTCCTTCTTCGTCGTCACCGCATTGACCCGGCCCAGCCAATCCGCCGGACAGGGCGTTGGCCAGTCGTGCAGCAGAGATTTCTGCTCGTCGGTTCCATGCACGCGCCCACAGGCTGCTCCAACGCCAGTCTTCCGCCCGCTCTACCAGATCGGCCGTTAACGGATTGCGCTGCACATACCGGCAGACCTTCAAGAGCGACGGGCCAGGCTGGATCGGGAAACTCTTGTAGCGGCCCTGATACAGGTGCCCGTACCCCACTGTGTTGTGCGAGACCCGCCATCGCATCGCGTGCGTAGGCGCCAGCCAGCGGAAGAACTCGGTCAACTCTCCATCCTTCCGCGGCCAGGCGACAAAGTGCCAGTGGTTGCCCATGATGCAGTAGGAGAGAATCCGCAGCGGACACCGCTGGTACGTCTCAAGCATCATTCGGTCCAACGCCGCGAAGTCCTTCTGCGACTTGAGCATCCGCATCCGCCCGGCCGAACGGTTGACCACGTGTTAGATCCGCCCGCCCGGCGCTACTCGTGCTTTTCTTGCCATGATGAGCAAGCTACACGACGACGGCCGCCAATACCACTAGATGCGCCCCCCTCCGATTCCCTGCTTTGACCCTTTATCCGGACCAGGCGCCAGGGTGGGCGTGCGCCCGCCAGCGGAAGAAGGCGGCCAGGTCGCGGTCCTTCTCCGCCCGGACCAAGGCGGGGAGCAGATGCTGGCCCCCACCTTGGTCAGGCAAATGCAAATGCCCCCTGGCGGCGACATGTTGTCGCCGCCAAGAGGCAGTGTTCTATCACACAATGGCGGCCGCTATTCGCCGCCGCCGATGCGACAGGTTACTTCTTGGCGGGCTCTGGGGCTTTCTTGCCGGCAGGGCACTCGCACTTCTCGCACTGACCCTTGCAGGCCGCATCTTTTGCACAGACGCACTTGGGAGCCTCGGCCTTGGGACCCGCGCAGCTTCCGCCGCCGCAGGCCCCGCCAGCCAGCGCAGAAGCCCCCGAAAAGGCCACGCTCAGAACTGCCACGCTAAGAATGCCAAACAACTTGATCATAGCATATACTCCTTGTGCAAAAACAACACGTCTTGTCGCGGATAGTGTACACGTCCAACCATCCGTTTCAATCACAACACCCAGCATGTGCGATTTATTCCTGCTCCGGCCCGGCCCTGGAGAGAACTGTCGGCCATGGCGGCCTGATCAGTTCCGATCTGCCTCGAGGGGATGAACAAGAGAGATCACCCAGCCACCACCGAACCATGAAGGCACCTCTCTGCGGGGCCGTGCCGTCCGCGCTTGAGCAATCCTCGCAATTCGCGGATAATCCCGCGTCTGAAAGGGTGTGTAATGTCGTGGATTGAAAACCGGTTTGAAGAAGGCCTGATCGTCACCAGCCTCGACTATTTCGTGAACTGGGGACGCAGCAACAGTCTCTGGCCCATGAGCTTTGGCCTGGCGTGCTGCGCCATCGAGATGATGGCGGTGGGCGGCGGGCGCTTCGACATCGCACGCTTCGGCTCCGAGAACTTCCGCGCCAGCCCCCGTCAGGCGGACCTGATGATCGTCGCCGGCACCGTCAGCTTCAAGATGGCCGAGCGCCTGCGGCGCCTCTACGACCAGATGCCCGAGCCCAAGTACGTCATCGCCATGGGTGCCTGCACGATCGGCGGCGGACCGTACTTCAAACATGGCTACCACGTCGTCAAAGGCGTGGACCTGGTCGTGCCCGTGGATGTCTATATCCCGGGCTGCCCGCCCCGGCCCGAGTCGCTGCTCGAAGGCCTCATGCGCCTGCAGGATAAGATTCGCACACAGACACTCGCCAAAAAGGCGATTGCATAACAGCCTGATGAGCATCAACCGCCGGAAACCCGAGCATCAGGATTGGACCAAGCAATATCTGCGCGGTGACTACGACCACGATGAGGCCCAGCAGCAGGAGCGTTTCTCCAATCGATCCAAGTCAGCGCAGGAAATGAAGATGCGCAAGACGGCCAACCTGCGCAGCACGGATGCCGCCGCCGCCGACTTGGGCGCCCTGCCGCTGGGCATCGTCACCGTGGTCTACTCCATGTTCGTCGAGATCGAGCACGAGGGCCAGACCTGGCTGGCCACCATCCGCAGCAGCATGCGGAAGCTCCTCGAAACCGACATCGTCTGTGGCGATCGCGTGCGATTTCGATCCTCCGGCGTGACGCACGAAAGTGGCCGGCCCGAGGCGATCATCGAACACATCCTGCCTCGCTCGACCGTGCTGCTGCGAGCCGACAGTTTCAAACAGATCCACCAGCATGTGATCGTCGCCAACGCCGACCAGATGCTCATCGTCGCCAGCATTCTCCGCCCCAGGGTCAAGTGGGGCCTGGTCGACCGCATGCTCATCGCCGCCCAGAGCGGCGGCTTAAAGCCGATTCTGTGCCTCAACAAGATAGACCTGGCCGCCGACGATGCCGAACTGCTCGCAGAGTCGCAGATCACACTGGGGCACTATCGCGCCATCGGAGTGCCCACCATCGCCACCAGTATCGAGCCCTCCGAGGGACTGGGCGAACTCGCCGCCGCGCTCAAGGATCGCACCACCGTGCTGGCCGGCCACAGCGGCGTGGGCAAGAGTTCCCTTATCCACGCCATCTCGCCGGAACTGAACCTGAAGATCGGCGAAATCAGCAACTTCAACGACAAAGGCCGGCACACCACCACCTCGGCGCGTCAGTATCGTCTCGCCGCCGGCGGCATCGTCATCGACACCCCCGGCATCAAGCAGTTCGGCCTGTGGAATGTCACCAGAGAGAACATCAACGATTTCTTCCCCGACGTCGCGGCCGGCGACGCGCCCGAGTGGCGGAAACAGAGCCATCAGAATATCCTGGACAGCATGCCCTGATCGCTCAGGCAGCAAGATCGCCCTCTTTCGTCGATGCACCGCACCGCTTTTCCTGCACCTTTTCGGGCTGGCCTGCGCGGGCGGACGCAGCTATACTCATAATCTAAACTAAGGAGCATCAATGAAATACGTCGCCCTGTTGCTGTTGGGATTGGTCGTGCTGGCCGGTTGTGCACCCTCTGCCGTGTTCTCCAAACCCGGCGACCTGAAACTTCAGGAAATCGCCCGATCTCAGCGGCGCTGGACCGGCGTCGCGGTCGCCCCCTTCGGCGAGATCTTCGTCAGCTATCCGCGGTGGTCTGATGATGTGACCTTCAGCGTGGGCCGCATCGGCGCCGATGGCATCGCCCGCCCCTTCCCCAATACCTCATGGAATACCTGGGCGCCGGGCCAGGATCCCGCCACACAGTTCGTCTGCGTCCAGAGCGTTTACGTGGACAGCCACAATCGTCTGTGGGTGCTGGATGCGGCCAGCCCCAATCTCGCCGGCGTCGTTCCTGGCGGAGCCAAGCTGGTCTGCTTTGACATCCCCACGGGAAAGCTGATCCACAACTACCGCTTCGCCCCCAGCGTGCTGCTGCCCAATAGCTATCTCAACGATGTCCGCGTGGACAACAACTATGGCTTCGCCTACATCAGCGACTCCGGCGCCGGCGGCCTGATCGTGGTGAACATCCAGGCCGGTGAGCAGAACGGCAAAACCCGTCGTCTGCTGGATACCAGCCCCGCCACCCACGCCGAGAAGATCGACGTGACGATCAATGGAAGCCCCTGGACATTCCTCGGCCGCCAGCCTGTGGTGAATGTCGACGGCCTCGCCCTCAGCCGCGATGGTGAGTGGCTCTATTTCCACGCCCTGACTGGCCGCACCCTCTCCCGCATCAAGACCGAGTGGCTGCGGGATGACCGGCTCACGACCAAGCAAACAGTCGAACTGGTCCAGCGGATGGGTGTCGATCGGCCCTGCGATGGCATGGAGATCGACGCCGGCGGCAACGTGTATCTGACCGACGTCGAGCAGAACTGCATCACCAGGGCGGTCCCCAAGGAAAACGGCACGGTGCGATACGAAAAGATGCTCACCGACTCCCGCCTGGAATGGCCAGACTCGTTCGCATGGGACTCCGGCGGCGTCCTGTATGTCACGACCTCCCGCCTCGGCTCAGGCAGCGAAGGCGGCACCTATCGCCTGTTCAAACTCGTCACCAACCCGTAATCCCGGGATTTAGTTCTGAGGCTCGTCCACAAAGCGTCCGCAGGCCGGCAATGCCGCCTGCGGACGCTTCGTTTGAGCGTCTCCGATAAGGCATTATCGGGTGTATAGGCGTCCAGCCAGGTCAGGCGGTCTGGACGGACACCGCCAATCACGGCGTTGCCGGCCGACGCGCTGCGATCTGCAAATGCCCGGCCCGCCCGGCCGATGCCGGGTCTTTCGCCAGGTCCTCTTCCAGGCGCAGCAGCCGGTCCACCGCGTGCGGATACTCAAACAGCTTGCGATTCTGCCTCGCCGGGATGATCGTCTTGCCCGTAATCGACAGCACCTCAAACCCGCTGCGATCAAACAGGTGCCGCAGAGACTGCGTGGTAAACGTCGTCAGCACGAACCGCTCCTCCTGATCCTGCGTCAGCCAGTGCGTCTGCCCGCTCTTGAGGAACTCTTCCAGCGCGTCCAGGTTTCCGCGTTCGATGTAGTGGTCGATGGCCCCCAGCTTGTTGTCGACCGTCGCGATGACCACGCCGCCAGGCTTGAGGATCCGCCGCATCTCGCGGGCCGCCGCCGCCGAGTCCGAACAGATTGAGAGCGGATCGCCCATCGCCAGCACCATGGCAAACTGCTCGGCCGGCAGTTCCCCCAAGTCGACAATATCGCCGACCAGCGCCGTGCCCTTGCGCCCCTTGGGTCCCATGGACTCCAGTTTTTCGCGAACCTTGCCGACCATCGCCGCCGAGTTGTCGACGAACGTGGTGGCAAACCCGCTCTTGAGCAGCTTCAGCCCCCACTTGCCGGTGCCGCAACCGAGGTCGGCGCACCCGGCCGACAGGTCTCGCGGCAGATGCGGCTTGATCAGCCGCCAGGTGAGTTCGTCGTGAAACTCCCAGAAAGCGTCGTCGTAGATCGCGTCATACCGGGTCGCAACCCGGTCATGATATCGCCGGGATGCATCGTCGTTTGCTCGGTTACGGCCCATAGTGATCGTAAGATATCCGGTTTGGGCGGCTTGTGGTAACGAGTGGGACGACGCCGGCGGAAGTGCCATCTCGCAGCCGAATTTCCTTGCAGTCTCATCCAGAAGCGGTAGGCTGGCAGGGTCTGCCATGTAGTTGGACTACCCGAAGGCCGCCGAAATGGCCGAGGGATCGTTTGTTGGCAACAAGGGGAAGACGCCCAGGCCAATCAGGTGACGCGGCCATAACAGGATGTGTATGCGCAGGGTATCTGGACCTTCTCGACGCTCGCTCGTGGCCGCCTGGCGGCTGGGGCGAAAGCTGGCACGGCAGGAACCGCGGCTTCGGCCGCGCCTGCGTGAAGCCCTGCACTTCTCACGCTACGACGAGTTTCGCCTCGCTCATCGCTGCACCTTGGAGAATACGCACCTGTTTCCACCATGGGAGCAGCGCATCCAGAAGCTGGCCGAGAGCGAAGGGTATCGCGTCGGCTATAACCTGGACAAAACCAGCAGGGTCTGGGACGACTTCTTCACCTTCATCTTCACGCCGATTAAGAACGCGTTCTGGCTCGGATGGGAAGAATCCCGCCAACTCGAGGCCCTGTACAAGCACAGACGCAGCAGCCTTGCCCAGGGCAACAAGGCGCTGACGACCGCGGCCGACGTGTTCCGTGTCGCAGAAGTGCCGCCGACACTGCCAGAGGCTTCGGTCGAAGAACTCAGCGAAGAAGACCGCTGGGACTCGATCGCCGAGAAGCTCTTTGACGACCTCGAGGGCGACAGGAACGAGCGCATCTGGGAGATGCCCGAAGCCGTGTCGGCTGGTGCCAAGGCGAAGGTCGGGAAGACGTAGCGCGGCGCAGGCGTGGCAGCATTGCAGGGAACGCTCGTTGGAGTTCAACCCCCGCCCAGCCTACCCCAAGGGGGCGGAGAAAGACCGGCACTTCCAAAAAGCCAGACCGCCGGGAAGCTGTATTCCCGGCGGTCTGCGTATGAATCGGATGGTTTTTTGCTTACTTGGCCGCGGGCTTGCCGCCGGCGCGCTGGAAGCTGTACGACCCGCCGAACTTCTTGCTGAAGCGCTCGACCCGGCCGGCCGTATCCACGAACTTCTGCTTGCCGGTAAAGAACGGGTGGCAGGCGCTGCAGATGTCGACGCCCAGCTTCTTCTGGGTGCTGCGGGTGACAAAGGTGTTGCCGCAGGCACAGTGGACGTTGCAGATCTGATACTTCGGATGAATCTTGGCTCTCATGATGCTCTCCTGTTCTCCGGCGTGCGGCACAAATTGTGACGTCAGCCGTGAAATTGACTATGCCTCGGGGCAAACCTGCCCACGATGCGAGCCGGGTAGATTACCCGCTGGACGCCCCTGAGGCAACTGCCGCGAAAAGCCTACAGATTCGCCGAATCCAGCGAGTTGAGGTTGATCCCGCATTCCACCTTGCCGGCGCCGGCCCACCGGCCGGACCGCTCATCATCGCCGGGCATGATCGGGCGCGTGCACGATAGCGGGTTGCAGCCGATCGACGAGTAACCCTTCTCACGCAGCGGGTGATAGGGCAGGTCGTGCTGCTTCATATACTGATGAATCTCCCGCCCTGTCCAGTTCAAGAGCGGCGAGACCGCATAGCACTGGTATCGCTGCGACCACTCAATGAATGTCCGCTGCTGCCGCGTGGCCGCCTGGTTGCGGCGGATCCCGCGCAGCCATCCCAGCGGCGACAGGTCTCTGATCGCCCGCTCAAACGGCTCATTCTTGTTCGCCGTGCAGCAGCGATCCACATCCGTCCGCCACTTGGGATCGCCCTCCCCGGCCGACGCAAGATACGCGAACGGGTCCTGCCGCGTCCGATAGATCCAGACACTCAGGTTCAGCCGCCTGCGAAGCTGCTCCATGAAGCCGAACGTCTCTGGAAACAGGTATCCCGTGTCGACCATGATGACTTTGATGTCGGGCCTGACCGTGACGGCCATGTGCAGCAGGACGGCCGAGTCTGCACCGAAACTGGAGCTCATGATCAGCCGATCGCCAAACTGGGCACTGGCCCATTTGACGACGTCTGATGGCTGCGATTTCTCAAACAGCTCGTTATACGCCTGGATGTCTTGTTCTGCGATCATTGGAACATCTCGTCACAACAGCATCAAAACACGCCCGCGGAATTCGCCTGCCCCCGCAAAAGCCGAAATCGATGGCCTTCTTGCTTCGGCCGTGGTAATCCGAGCCGCCGGTCTTCAGCAGGCCAAACCGCTCGGCCAACTGCGTACACAGCGTAATCTGCCTGGCATCGTGATCGCTGTGCATCACCTCAATGCCCGCCAGCCCCTGGTCCACCAGGCTCTTCACGATCGTCTCCAACTCCGCATCGTTGCCGCAGCGAAGCTGCACCGGATGGGCCAGCACGCAGATGCCGCCGGCCTGTCGGATCAGTTCAATCGCCCGCCTCGCCGGCAGGCGCTCCTTGTCGAAATACGCCAGCCCCCCCTGCCCCAGAAACTTGTCAAAGGCATCCTTCACCGACCGCACATGCCCCTTGCGAATCAGTATCTGCGCCAGGTGCGGCCGGCCAACCACATTCCCGCCCGCTTCCTTCTCCCACTCGTCCATCGTCACCGCAATACCCGCCGCGTTGAGCTTGGCGATCATCTGCGGATTGCGATTGTCCCGAGCTTCGATCAACTGCCGCGTCAGGGCCTGAAGGTCCTCGCTTTGCGGATCGACGCCATACCCCAGCAGATGCAGCGTGCCCGGCGAACGAAACTCGCAACTGATCTCGATCCCACTGATGAAATCAATGCCCAACCGCTCCGCCTCGGCCGACGCTTCAGCAACCCCCGCCACCGTGTCATGATCGGTCAGCGACATCGCGCTGACACCCGATCGCTGGGCCAGTTGCACCACCTCGACCGGTGGCAGCGAGCCGTCAGACGCGGTCGAATGGCAATGAAGATCGCAGTAGCCCGTGTCGGTAGTCATGAGTTCGCCAATCATTCCGCCTCCCAACCTCCCCCTTGGGGGAGGCTGGGAGGCGGGTTGAGTTCCGGTACGCAATGCCACCTCTTGCTCCTCCCCCTTGGGGGAGGCTGGGAGGGGGTTGGGTTCCATATCCTCGCACCTTCGCCAACCTACGCCTGCAGATACCCGTGGTCCTGCAGATAAGCCAGGATCTCGGTCGCCGATTGCTCCGGCGTCAGGCGGTCTGTATCCAGCGTGATCTCTGCCCGCGTTGGCTCTTCATAGGGATCATCCACGCCGGTGAACCCTTTGATCTCCCCCGCCATCGCCTTTTTATACAAGCCCTTGGGATCGCGATTCTGCGCCGTCAGCAGCGAGACCTTCACATACACCTCGACGAAATCGCCCGCACCCAGATTCACTCGCACCGCATCACGGTCTGCCCGATACGGACTGATGAAGCTGGCAAGGATGATCACGCCGGCATCGGTGAACAGCCTCGCCACCTCGCCAATCCGGCGGATATTCTCAGCCCGATCCTCAGGCGAGAAGCCCAGGTTCTTGTTAAGCCCATGCCGGATGTTGTCGCCGTCCAGCCGATAGGTGTGCCGACGCCGCTCGAGCAGGAGGCTCTCAAGCAGGCACGCAATCGTGCTCTTGCCCGCCGCCGACAAGCCCGTCAACCAGACCGTCACGCCTTTCTGCCCAAGCAGACGCTGACGATCCTGCCGACGCACCTGCCCGTCGTGCCATGTGATGTTGGTAGCCTTTAACACATTCTCTACTTCGAATTTCGTGCTTCGAATTTCGTCCCTTTTTTGCCTAGTCCTGCTCGAACAGTGCCGTGCTGAGATAGCGTTCGCCGATCGAGGGAAGGATCGCCACGATCATCTTGCCCTTGTTGGCCGGCTCGGCCGCAAGCTGAGCGGCCGCACACATCGCCGCGCCGCTGCTGATCCCGCAGAACACGCCCTCTTCCTTGTGCAGGCGGCGTGCCCACGCGATCGCGTCCTCGTCGCTCACCGGCACGATCTGGTCCACCACGCCCATATTCAGGTTGCGCGGAACAAAGCCGGCCCCGATGCCCTGGATCTTGTGCCGACCCGGCTTGATGGGCTCGCCAGCCTTGGCCTGCGCGATCACCGGCGAAGCCACTGGCTCAACAGCAACCGCCCTGAACGACGGCTTGCGGCTCTTGATCACTTCAGCGATGCCGCTGAGCGTGCCCCCCGTTCCCACGCCCGCGACGAGGATGTCGATCTTACCGTCCGTGTCGGCCCATATCTCCTCGGCCGTCGTCTTGCGGTGAATCTCCGGGTTGGCCGGGTTGTCAAACTGCTGAGGCATATAGCCCGTCTTGTTCTGCGAGACGATCTCCTGCGCCTTGGCAATCGCGCCCTTCATCCCCTCGGCCGCCGGCGTCAGCACCAATTCAGCGCCCAGCGC
This sequence comes from Tepidisphaerales bacterium, assembly GCA_038213005.1. Lineage (GTDB taxonomy): Bacteria > Planctomycetota > Phycisphaerae > Tepidisphaerales > Tepidisphaeraceae > JBBQTU01. The sequence goes on from JBBQTU010000099.1 coordinate 10,694, forward strand.
CTTCAGGAGCTTCCGACGTTCGATGCTCATCGACTCCGGCATCGTCAGGATGAGCTTGTATCCGCGGGCCGCGCACACAAACGCCAATGCGATGCCCGTATTGCCGCTGGTCGGCTCGATAATCACCGTGTCGGCCTTGATCTTGCCTTCCCGCTCCCCGGCTTCGATCATCGCCAGACCGATACGGTCCTTCACGCTCGACAGCGGATTGAAAAACTCGCACTTCACCAGCACCGTCGCATGATCCTTGGGCACCAGACGGTTGATCCGAACCAGCGGCGTTCCGCCAATCGTCTGGGTAATGTCATCATAAATCCGGCCATGCGGTCGTACTGCCATGATGTGTCTCCTTTGTTCGCCAGAGTTCTCCAGCGGCCACCCCGAAAGCCGGGATAACCCTTATTCCTATAATTCATAGAGGGGTTGCACGGGATTGTCAATTTGACCATGCCCAAATGACGCTAAACCATTGCGGGCTAAGCCTTCCAATAGATCATCTCGGTTGGCCGCAATCTCCAGCGACGGACGACGGACCGTGATTCTGCCGCAGACTCATCTCACCCGTTGGGCTCGCCGTCACGATCGCGAACGCCGCCTGCTGAACGTTATCGCCTTCGACGAGGGCCGGCAGCGTGATATAACGAATCCCCTTGATGACCGTCTCCGCCCCGCCGTGCTCATGCCCCTGAAACACCGCCCGCACCCGCCCGCTCTCCTCCAGAATCGCCCGAATCGCCTCGGCATTGGCAACGCCAAACGGCGGGGTCACATCCAGCCGCTGGTGAATCAGCACCAGCGCCGGCGTCCGGGCCACCGCCAGATCCGCCCGCAGCCAGCGAACCTGCTCCTCACTGACCAGCGCATCGGTCCAGTCGTTATTCCGTCCGCCATAGGGCACACCATCGCCCCGGAAACAGCCGTCCAGAAAAACCAGATGCCACCCCTTGAGATCCAGACACCCCCATGTCGCCGCCTGATCCGTGACCGGCCCCGCCAGCCGCTGGTACACCTCCCGCGTCAACGTCCACAGGCAATGGTTCCCCGGCGTCAGACGAACCGGAACCCTCACCCGCCCCAATTCGGCGCAGACACCCTGAAGATACGCAGCCTCCTCAGCCATGGTGTCGGCCGAGTCGACCAGGTCGCCCAGGCCGATCACCGCATCGACCCCCTCCGCCGCAAAGGCATCCAAGGCGACCCGCAACTTGGCGATCCCAAGGTGACAATGCCGCGTCCCCTCACGCACGCCCGACGCGTAGTGTACATCCGTGAAAAGGCCCAGTGTGAGCATGGGCGGAGTTTAGTCGATCCTTCGCCCAATCTCATGCCCCACAAGCCGCCCAACAAATCGGGTAGGAGGCGGTCTTGTCGGCGCCCGTCCTCCCACACCACCGCAACCACTCAGCGCATCCGGCGGTTCCATTCAACGCTTTAGCTTCGCATATCTCTGAGCGATATTCACCAATCAGAAAGTCGCTCGCCAAATGTCCTTCATCCGGGCCGCGCCGGGTTGCCGCCATGGCGCACCTGTACACGGGCGAGGCAAGGATCTCTGGAAGGGCAGCAACAGGCATCACCGTCGTGCATCGCTTCGCCTGTCGTCACGGTGCCGGGGATGCTCCCCTGTGGGCGAGGGCAGAACCGTCGCTAGCACCGCCCAGACCACTGCGGCCGACGCTGCGCACAGCGACAGAACCGGCTCGCTGATCGCCAGGCGCGTTCGCTGCAGCCCCACAATGACCAGCGACGTCCCCCCTTTGCCCAGGCGGTAGCCGAATACGTCGATCAGTTCCTTGGCGCGGTAGCGGGCGTCAAACGACAGGGGGATAGACCCACAGAAACCCAACCACCGCCACCGGCGTGGCCGCCATCGCATACGGCAACCCCGCCTTCCCGTAAGCGGCCTTGAAAAGCGTATTGGCCGGACTCCGCACCAGTTCATAGCCGCAAAACAGGCAAGCCGCCGACAAACTGACCCACAGCGCCGCCCAATACACGCGCCCGCGCGGGTTGACCAGCGAAGTATTTTCCCTATCGGCCGCCATTCAATCCAGACTCCCCCGGCCCATCGGTAGCCAAAAGACCATGTCGCATGTGAACCTGCCGGCTGGCCCAAGCCGCCACGCTACACCTGCCGGCGCCGACACGATGCGTATTGAGCGCCTGTTTAATCCAGTTACTTCCCCGCGACGTTGCGGAATCGCTCGTAAGCCGATTCCCACGATGCATCGCCCGACGGCGTAAACGCCTTCACCGGGAAGCTGTTGCGGATGATCCTGCGGAGGTCGGCCAGCGACGTTACGTCGCCGGTCGCCATCGCCTGCACCAGGATGTTGCCCGCGGCCGTGGCTTCGACGGGCCCAGCGAGCACGTTGCGGCCGCAAGCGTCGGCTGCCATCTGGTCCAGCAGTTCATTCTGGCAGCCGCCGCCCACGATATGGATGACGTCGATCTGCTTGCCGGTGAGTTCCACCAACCCCTCGAGCGTGCGACGATAGGTCAGCGCGAGACTCTCGAGGCACGTGCGGATGTACTCACCCGGGCTCGCAGGAGTCTTCTGCTTCGTCTTCTTGCAGAAGGCCGCGATCTTCTGCGGCATCTGCCCGGGCTTGAGAAACGCCGCATGATCCGTGTCGATCAGCGCGGTGAAGGGTTTGGCCTCCGCCGCCATCTTCGTCAGCTCGGCATAGCTGTACTCGTGCCCCTGGCGCGTGAATTCACGGCGGCATTCCTGCACCAGCCAAAGACCGATGATGTTCTTGAGGAAACGGATGGTGCCTTCGGCACCGGCTTCGTTGGTGTAGTTGGCGGCCAGCGAGGCTTCATTGATGATCGGCTCATGGGTCTCAACACCCATGAGCGACCAGGTGCCCGATGACAGGTAGCACCAGTTGTCACGCTCGGCCGGCACGGCCGCCACGGCGCTGGCGGTGTCATGCCCGGCCGGGGAAATCACCGGCACATCCAGCCCGCACTCGGCGGCGACATCCGTCCGCAGATTCCCCGCGACCGTGCCCGACGGCGTGATCTTGCCCAGGAAATGCGTGGGGATGTTCAGGCTCATCAGAAGCGCCTTCGCCCACGCGTTTTTCTTGGGGTCAAACATCTGGCTGGTCGACGCGATCGAGCGTTCCTGCACCATTCGGCCGGAGAACAGGTAGGTAAACAGATCGGGCATGAACAGCAGGCGATCGGCCGCCGCCAGTTGCGGCGACTTGGCGTGTGCCATCGCCATGAGCTGGTAGATCGTATTGAGTTCCATGAACTGGATACCGGTGGCCTGGAAGATGGGCTTCCTGCCGACCTTGGCAGTGGCCTTACCCATCACGCCATCGTTGCGCGAGTCACGATAGCAGACGGGCAGCCCAAGGAGTTCGCCATTCTTCGCGACCAGGCCAAAGTCTACGCCCCATGTGTCCACGCCGATGCCCGCGAGCGACAGCGGCTTGCGGCCGGCATCGGTGCTGGCCGCCTTGCGCAGGCCCAGCTTCAGATCCGCCCAGATCGCGGGCAGGTCCCAATGGAGGTGTCCGTTCATGAGCACGGACGTGGTGGGAAAGCGATGCTTCACGTCCAGCGTCAGCTTTCGGCCGGAGAAAGTGCCCAGAACTGCCCGGCCGGACTCGGCCCCGAGGTCGAATGCAACGAATCGTTTCTGTGCCATACGGTTCCTTCTCTATGAGGGCTCGAAGTGTATTGCACGACGGCGAATGAGTGAAGAGGGACGACAAGGGATGCGCGGGGCATGCCCGTTTTCCCGGGCGAATGGGCGGCCACCGGTGTTGGCAGGAGCGGGATACCCGGCAAGAAGCGCGAGTTGTCGCGGGAGGGGGTG
>JBBQTU010000100.1:0-14391 GCA_038213005.1 Tepidisphaerales bacterium
GTCGCCGAAGGTCAGCCCCTGGGCATTCCCCTCTCCTACGGCGGCCCGTACCTGGGCCTCTTCGCCACCCGCATGGCCCACGTCCGCCGAATGCCCGGCCGACTGGTCGGCCAAACCACCGACATCGACGGCAAACGCGCCTTCTGCCTGACCCTCCAGACCCGCGAGCAGCACATCCGCCGCGAAAAAGCCACGAGTAACGTCTGTACCAACCAGGGCCTGATGGCGCTGCGAGCGGCGATCTATCTGGCCGCCATGGGCCCAGCCGGCATCCGCGAAGTCGCCCAGGCGTGCCACGACAAAGCCGCCTACTTCGCGCAGCAGGCCAAGTCGGCAGGGCTCCAGTGCCGCTTTGCCGGTGAGTTCTTCAACGAAGTGCTCGTCCAACTGCCCGGCGGCGTCGAAAAAGCCCAGGCGGCGGCCGCGGCAGCCAACATCCTCCCCGGCTACGCCGTCGGCGCAGACTATCCCGAGCTCTCCGACTGCCTCCTTCTGGCCTTCACCGAAAAACGCACCCGCCAGGAAATCGACCAACTGGCTAAGACTTTGGCAGCCGCCTGACACGTGGCCGCCGTCGGTGATCGCGGCGGGACCACCCCTCACCCCAAGCGCACCGCCCAGCAAGGTCAGTTGCTCCTGCACCGTCGCCGCGGCTCTCTCTGCCTGCCACCCGTTGAATCGATCTGAAAAGCCCCCCAATAAGCACCTTGACGGCAATAGCCATGATAGCCATAATAGCTTTAGTGATTGATTGGAGCCGTCTATGAACATAGCCATCAAAGACTTTCGGGACGCCATGGCCGACCCGATCAACCGGGCGGGTTACGGCGGCGAACGCGTCATTCTCACCCGGCGGGGAGAGGGTATTGCCGCTCTGGTCAGCATGGATGATCTGGCTCTGCTGGAAGAACTTGAAAACCAGGCCGACCTTAAAGCCGCCATCAAAGCCCGCAAGGAACCCGGCGGCGTGCCATTGGAACGCATCAAGGCCCGCCTGGCCCATCGGTAGACCAGTCAACGCTCATGCCATACAAGGTGATTTTCAAGCCGTCGGCCGACAAGGCTCTGAGCAAACTGCCGCTGGATGCGCAGCGCCGGATCGTGACGGCGGTGGATGCGCTGGCCATCGAGCCGCGACCGCATGGCGTGGTGAAACTCACCGGCGATGACGACCTCTGGCGGGTTCGGGTAGGCGAGTATCGAATCGTCTATGAAATCCACGACGGGCGCTTGATCGTTCTGGTGTTACGAGTCGCGCATCGCCGAGACGTCTACAGGTGATTCATCGCCAGCATCGTGATCGCACAGTTGATAGTTTGAAACATCTGGTATTTCACCACTTCAGACTCCAGGCACACTTGCTCACCGGCGTCTCCGACGATCTGCCTCACCCGCGAAGACTCGCCTCCAGCGCGATCGCTCGCGGGAAGAGCATGTTGTTCTCCTTGTGAACGTGCAGGTGCAGGTCCTCCTCAAACTCGCGCAGGCCGTCCAGCAGGGCCCTGAATGTGTTGCAGGCGTCGGCCGGCGGCGTGTAGTCGTGCGTCAGTTGCCGCATCTGCTCCAGCGCGCTGCCGGCGTTTTCATGCTCGCTCTCCATCACGCGGATGGGATTGGCAACGCTGCCGCAGTGCCCGCAGGCGTCAGCGTCGCCGGCCTCCATCGCCCGGATGGCCGGGAAGAGGATGCGCTCTTCCTTGAGCATGTGGCTCTGCAGTTCGGCGGCGACAGCCGCGAAGATCTGGTTGACCTGAAGCATCTCAGGATGGTTCTGCCCGTGCGCATTGACCACTTTCTGAGCCATCTGTGTCAGGCGAGGTATTTCTCGTTGCACGTAGGCGTGGTGAGTCGCCTGAACGTGATCGCAGATCTCCGTCAGCGACGCGCCAACAAGGCTGGCACTGTCGGTGGCCGCCGGGTTGTAAGCGTTGAGGGTCTGCAGCAAGGCGGCGGCATCCAACCCCTTGTCGCGGCATACCTCCGCCAGCGACCGCTTGCCGCCGCAACAGAAGTCGATGCCATGCTGCTGAAAGATGCGCGACAGCCCTGGAGCCTGAGCAACGAATTCACCAACAGTCGTTTGAGTCGTAAGCGAGGTCATCTTGGGTCCCTTTCATGTTTGAACCGTGAGCATTATAGGAAGGTTGACACAAGCCCGTCTTGATCCACATCAACCCCCCGGCACAGTGGTTGCGCGTGCATAAAATGGGGTGTTCTTGTCTCTATTAAACCGCTCCGATCCCTTCCGCCCCGGCTTCGGTCTGGGTATACAATCGGTCAATACTTGGGAAAGGGAGGTCATGCCAGAGCAATTCGCGTGCGGGCAGTGCGGTAAAAAGTATGCGTGGAAGGCGGAACTGGCCGGGAAGAAGGTGCGCTGCGTCTGCGGGCATGTGATGACCGCTCCGCAGGCCCCCGCGCCCGCGCCCGAGCCTGAGCAGGAGGACCTCTACGACCTGGCCGACGATCCCGCGCCGGGCAAGACGGCCGCTTTGCCGAGCGCCCCGAGCCAAGCCTCCACTCTGCCGATTGATGATGAGGATGAGATGCCGATGGTGCCGCCGAAAGCCGCGCCAAAGGCCGAACCCGCCCCGATCGGCTCCAAGCCGGCGATGCAGAATCTCCGGCCCGGCGGGGTGCCGCCTCTGGCGGCCCGCGGAGGTACGGGGACGGGTGCCGGCGCGAGCGCTTCGTCCCTGCGCGCCTATCCCACGACGTCCCCGCGCCCGGGGGCGGCCAGGGAAGAATTGAACAACGCCGTGGGCGGCACCCCGATGGGCGAACTGTATGTTCCGGCCATGCTCCTGGGCGTCGGGCTGGTGGTGTTCGCACTGTCGCACATGTACCAGGGCGGCAGCCTGCAGAGCTTCAGATCGGTCCTGCCGGCCATCGGCTTGGGGTTGCTCTTTGACCTGGTGCTCAGCTTCGGCGGTATTTTCATGGTCGCGAAGATCTGGGAAGTCAGCTTCGGCGCCCCCGGCCCGGCGATCATCAAGCTCTGCGCCTGCGCGATCCTGCCGCCGGCCCTGGCCACCCTGATCGGCAACTGGATCGGCAGCGACAGCTTCTTCGTCGCGATGGGGGTCCGCTCGATCTGCATGATGCCGCTGGTGCTGTTTTGCTTCATGTTCCTTTTTCGCCTGGCGATCGACGAGGCGTTCTACTGCATGGTCGTGATCTACCTCATCAACGAATGGCTGATCCGGCTGCTGCTCTCGGTGATTCTCAGCACCGGCACCGGTGGCGGCCTGTCGTCGACGGGCGGCCCGGCCGCCGGCGCCCCGGACACACCGGCCGGGCGAGCCTACAGGCTTGTCCAGGAAAATCGCGGCTACAACGCCATGGACTGGCTGAAGACAGAGTCGCACGGCATATCCTTCGCCGCCACGGCGGAGGCGAGGATCATCGTCGACAAGCTCATGGCCGCCGGGGCGAAGGAAGTCTACCTGACGGTGCCCTCTGGCGAGTCGATGGCGGATTCGATCGTCATCGTCATGCCCTCCGGCAAGCAGAAGCGGGAGGCGGTGTTTGAACTCGCCGGCCGGGTCGCCGCGAGGTTCAACACCTCCATGCCCCAGCAGACGGCGTCCGATGATTACCTGCTGATTCTGCTTCCGGACGACGTGCCGGCACCGCTCAAGAACAGGCAGAAGTGGGATTGACGAGTCCAGGCCAGGCGGCCTGGCTCAAGCCGCCTGGTTTGGGCGGCGGGCCTGCCGCAGGGCCGTGCGCGACTCATCGTACAGTCGGCGCTGGGTCTGCTTGATCAGGGCATTGAGGTCATAGTCGGACATGCCGCACCACGCGCCGGCGACGTGCAGGATGCGCCACTCGGTCGGGTCCACCTTGCCGTCGGCGAGCGACATCGTGGCAATCGCCGACAGCCACGCCCTGGCTTCGTCCACATCGGCAGGCGCCGGGACGTCAAGCTGTCCGAGCTTCGCCGCCGCCATCAGCGACTCCACACGCTGGGCGGGAATCCCCCAGCCAGCGGCGGCGTCGATAAGCATCTTCTTCTCATCCTCGCCCACGTCTCCGTCGGCCGTAGCGGTCTTGACCATCCATCCCAGCATGCCGATGCCGCCGGGGACCGCCACCGCTGCCATGCCCTGCGGCACAGCGGCCGCCTGCTGCCGCAACTCGGCCAGAATCACCTGCCCCTGCGGCGACGCCGTGGCGCAGGTTGAGCTCAGCACCCATGACCCCTTGCCATCATTCTGCACCGTGCCGCAGGCCTCGCAGGCATTGGACGTGCTCTGGCTCTGCGGAGCGCCGCAGTTCGGGCAGTGCGCCGACGAGATCGAGTTGTCCACGCTCGTGCGGGCGGAAGCCTGGCGACTGAGCACCAGCAGCCACCGCGAAACACCATTGGAACCCACCTCCGTTGCCTGACCGTTCTCCTGCTCGATGTACCGCACGCCCGACCACGCGATTTCCATCACGGCATCATCCCAGCCATCACGCTGGCGGATGCCCAGCGTATTGACCGACCCCACGCCACACTTGGCGTGAAAGATCCGCCGTTTGCGCGACCGCAGGCTCTGGTCCATGTCTGAGCAGAACGCCTCGGCCGCCACCTTGCGCACCGGGTCAACCCGGCCGGCGCGCTCGGCCGCCATCAGGCGCCAGAAGACCACGCTGGCAGTGTCCTCCAGCGACTGCACGGAGAAGCCCGGATCGCGCGCCCGCAGACCATCCACCCCGGCGACGCGGTCAGGCTGATCGCCCCGCCATTCGCACTCCTGGGTGATCTCGGTGAGCACCCAGTCATACTGCCCGCTGCGAAGCAGCGAGCCGCACTGCTGGCACTTGGCGTGCTGATTCAGCTCGATTGCCGCCCCGCAATTCGGACAGTTCCCCTCAATCAGCCCGCGAGCATTGAGCTTCGACTGTACCCCGCGGCGGCGGAGGAACGACCATATCTCCGTGAAGGGTTCGCTGCTGGCGGGGGCGGGCAGTCGTCTGCCATCCTGCAGCGACACGCTGTAATCCTCGGCCGATGCCGTGATACGGACGGCCAGGGTCTGATAGATTTCGTCGGCCTCCACCTGCTGGATGTCGCACCCGAGGATATGCACATTGTCCATCGCGTTGCGATAGCCCAGTGCCTTCTGCTCGGCGAACTGGAGGTTGAACCGCTCGAACACGCCATCGGACAGGAACGGGCGGACCGGCGCGAGATCCTGAGCGGCCCAGGCGGCCTGGGTACGGGTAAACGCAAGGGCCGCGCGCTGCAGGAATGCGTCGGGGCTGAATTGCGGGTCGTCGCCCGTCAACTGCTGCAGCCCGGCTTGGCGCCTGGCGACATCGACCGCCTGTCCGCCGCGGCGGATGACCGAGCCCTGGTAAACACTCACCCCCTTGCGCTGGACCATTACATAGCCCACCACAAGGATCACCAGCACCGGCACGCCGATGACGGGATACCGCATCAGGAGCCAGAAGACCAGGTAGATAAGCTCACCGCCACCATTGCCACCCCCGCCTCCACCCCCGCCACCGTTGCCCCCGCCACCAAATCCTTCGCCCCCACCGGCCCGCGCCAGCACCAGCGCCGGGATCAGCAGGCCGGGCAGGACAATCGCCAGCATGAGACAGTGGGGTCGGAACCTGCGCATGCCGACATGCTAGCCAAAGTGGACAGTGGGGCAATCGGCAAACGAAGCAGCCGCGCCCGGCCATGCCGGACGCGGCCGTTTTCCGATAAGCCATCCGCTATTGCAGTGCGGCGATCACGCCGGGAGTGCTCAGCATTTGCGCCACCGCGTCGGATGTGGCGTCGCTCAGAGTCTGCTGGTAATTCTCGGCCTTGTAGCTGCCGCCCCACGTCTCGGCAGTGCCGCTGACCAGCGCGTCCCACATCGGCTTGCCATCCTCGCCAAGCACCTGGGCCTTGAACACGACGGTCGACCGATACAGGTTGCTCTCGGTGCAGTAAAAGCTCGTCAGTTGCAGCGTGATCTGCCGCCTGGCGGGCGCGGCGGCGGGCGCGATCGTGGCGCCGCGAGACTGCAACTGCTGCACCACCACGCCGCGCACAAAGGCGGCCGGGTCGTCGCTGCTCAGGACAACCCTGGGCGTTGCCCCTTCAATGTTCTGCCCGATCGCATCCTTCTTCTCACGCTGGTCGGTCACAACCACACTGATGGTGCCCTTCATGGGTGTCTGCACTGAGCTGGTGGCTTCGGGAGCCCGATACTGCAGCGGCACCGTGATCGGTCCCATGGACGCATGCTTGCAGCCCGTCGTGAGAACGAGCCCAACCAGCGACAGACCAAGACCCGTCAGAATACGATGCGACATATTTTCCCTCCCTTTAGGGTGTGAATGCGCCAGCACGACCAATGCTAGGGTCGCAGCTACGCGCTGAGCTTGTCAACGGGGAATATTGTGACCGCCAGCGTGCCTCGGCCGCCCGCTCCAATAACGCCGATGCGAATCTCTCTGCCCGTATTCATGTTGCAGTCGCTTCCCTCTTTGCAGTTTTGCTGTAGCGTATCATCTGTTGATGCAAGAATAACAGATGCCCGAAGTGGCATCGAGCAGACATATGCGCGATGGCGCGCTCGGGCGTGCCCGTTTTTCTGTGCAGATGCAAGTTGCGCGTCAGCGAGTGGTTGGAGCGAATACGGTGCTGAAAGAAGTATCGCCCTTTCAGGGCTCATTCAGGGTGAACGGTTCTTACCCAGGGCTGCGCGAGTACGCTTACCCTGGGCTCAAGAATGCCGCCCCGTTGGGGTTAAGAAATCGCGTGCCCGGAAAAACGGGCACGCCCGCGCGCTCTTGCCACCGGCGCACAGCGGGTACAATTGTCTTTAGCGGCCGAACGCCGTCTTACACCGGAAGGACTCAGCACCATGGGACTTTGGGACAAGCTCACTGCGGAACTGGTTGACATCATCGAGTGGACCGACGACAGCCGGGACACGATGGTCTGGCGTTTCCCTCGTTTTCAGAACGAGATCAAATACAGCGCCAAGCTGGTCGTGCGCGAGTCGCAGGTCGCGGCCTTCGTCAATGAAGGCAAGCTGGCCGACGTGTATGTGCCGGGCACCTATACGCTGGTGACGCAGAACATGCCGATCCTGGCCACCCTGCGTGGCTGGAAATACGGGTTCAACTCGCCGTTCAAGGCCGAGGTTTATTTCGTCAACACCCGCATGTTCACCGATCGCAAGTGGGGCACGAAGAACCCCATCATGATGCGCGACGCCGAGTTTGGCCCCATCCGCCTGCGGGCCTTCGGCACCTTCGCCATCCGCGTCAAGGATGCGGCGACGCTGCTGCGGCAGGTGGTCGGCACCGACCGCCATTTCACCGTCGAGGAGATCGGCGACCAGCTTCGCGACCTGCTGGTCGCGCGTTTCGCCGACGCGCTGGGTGAGTCGAAGATTCCGGCCCTGGACCTGGCCAGCCGGTACGATGAGATCGGCAAGCAGCTCATGGACAAGATCCAGCCAGACTTCGCCAAGTTCGGGCTTGAGCTGGCGCTGCTGATGGTCGAGAACATCTCGCTGCCGGCGGAGGTCGAAGCGGCCCTGGACAAGCGCAGCAGCATGGGCGTGCTGGGCAACCTGCAGGCATACACGCAGTATCAGACGGCCAACGCCATCGGCGATGCCGCGAAGAACCCCGGTGGAATCGCCGGAGTCGGCGCCGGCCTGGGCGCAGGATTCGCTGTGGCCGGGCAGATGGCCCAGTCAATGGGCCAGGCCAACACCGGCGCGGGCACACCGCCGCCGCTGTCGCAGCCGGCAGCGTTCTTCGTCGCGGTTAGCGGCCAGCAGACCGGCCCGTTCGACCTCGCCACATTGCAGCAGAAGGTCGCCGCCGGCGAAATCACGCGGCAGACGAGTGTCTGGAAAAACGGCATGCCCCAGTGGTCGCCGGCCGAGAGCGTGCAGGAACTGCTGCCCCTGTTCGCCCAGGTTCCGCCGCCGATTCCGCCGGCATTGTGATCAGCACCAATGGAAACTGCCGCTGCTGCACCCCCTGTTGAGTTTCCCTGCAAGAACTGCGGGGCGATGTTGCAGTACGCGCCGGGCACCGAGTCGCTGACCTGCTCTCATTGCGGGGTGGCTAACCTCATCGCCGCCTCCAAGGTGCTGGTTCATGAGGAAGACTACCTGGGCGCGATACAGGCGCTCCGCGACCAGGCCGAGACGGTGGATGTGCTAACGGTTAAGTGTTCGGCGTGCGGCGCCGAGTCAACGCTGCCGCCGGACATCACGGCCGACCGTTGCCCATTTTGCAGCAACCCTGTCGTCGCCGTCCGTAGCAGCCGCAAACTCATTCGTCCCGAATCCCTGCTGCCGTTTCGTATCTCGCGCGAGCAGGCGGTGGGGCTATTCGGAACCTGGATCGGCGGACTGTGGTTTGCCCCCGGCAGCCTGCGCCGCGAAGCCGGCGGCGTTCGCCTGGTGGGAATCTACGTCCCCGCCTGGACCTACGACAGTCGGACGACCAGCGACTATACAGGCCAGCGCGGCGATGACTATTGGGAGACCGAGACCTACTGGGATACCGAGACGTACACCGAAACAGAGGGCGACCACACCGTCACCAAGACGCGTCAGGTGATGAAGACGCGACAGGTCTGCAAGACGCGGTGGTCCAGCGCGGCCGGGCAGGTCGGCAACGCTTTCGACGACGTGTTCGTGCTGGCCACCGGCTCGCTGCCGATGGATCTGGCCACGAAGCTCGAGCCGTGGGACCTTCAGAACCTCGCGCCGTTTCAGGAAGAATACCTCAGCGGCTTCGTGGCCGAGAGTTACCGCATCGGCCTGGAAGAAGGCTTCACCCAGGCGCAGCAGACGATGAGGCCGGCCATCGAGCAGGCTGTTTGCCAGGACATCGGCGGCGACCATCAGCAGATTGAGTCATTGGCCACTCGCTACTACGACGTAACCTTCAAGCACCTGCTGCTGCCGGTGTGGCTGTGCGCGTACAGCTACCACGGCGTGGTCTACCGCTTCGTCGTCAACGCCCGCACCGGCGAACTTCACGGCCAGCGCCCCTGGAGCTACGCCAAAGTCGCGATCCTGATCACGGTGCTACTGGCGCTGGTTATCCTGGTAGTCGTGATCGTCGCTCAGCAGCGATAGCGATGTTCCGTCCGCCACTCCGCGCCACTCACGCACCCTCGAGCAGAGCATCGATCTCGTCGCGTCTGGGGATCGACGGCTGCGCGCCCAGTCGCGACACGCAGATCGCGCTGGCGGCACTGGCGAAGCGCGCGGCGGCGTCCAGAGACATCCCCTCAACCAGAGCGACGGCCAAGGCACCGCAGAACGTGTCACCGGCCGCCGTAGTGTCGACGGCATTGGCCTTAAACGCCGGAATCAGCCGCGCGCCCGATGCGTCGGCGACGAGCGCGCCGGCCTTGCCTAGCGTAATCACCACGATCTTGTGGCCGTTGCCCAACAGTTTCTTCGCGGCCGCCCCGGCCTGCTGCGCGTCGCCAACGCTCAGTTGAGTGAGTTGCCCCGCTTCAGTCTCGTTAACCACCAGGATATGCACCGACGAGTCCAGGGTAAGGCCCTCGCTGACCACCGGGGCATAATTCAGCATCACCGGGGTGCTGGCCGCCGCCGTCAGTTTCAGTACGTGGCGCGTGGTCGCCACCGGGGTCTCCATCTGCAGAATGACCATCGCCGACGAGCGGATGAAATCGGCGTGTGCGTCGATGTGCGCGGGCGAAAGACACGCATTGGCCCCCGGAGCGACCGAGATCGAGTTTTCGCCTGCTGCGTCGATCCCGATCAGGGCGGTGCCCGTCGGTGCGGCTGGGTCGCGGGCGATGCGCGAGACGTCCAGACCGTCGCGGACAAACCCTTCGATCATCGGGCCGGCGAAGAGGTCCTGTCCGACGCAGGCGATGAAGGCGCAGGGGTTCTTGCGCGTGGCCCGTGCGGCCGCCACCGCCTGGTTGGCGCCCTTGCCGCCAAAGACCTGGTGAAACTCGCCGCCGGTGACGGTCTCGCCGGGCGCGGGAAGCTTTGCCACGCGCATAATCATGTCGACGTTGGCGCTGCCAATGATGGTGATGGGTTGTGGGATCAAGAGACCTCCTGGATGCGACCTTCTTTTGTGACGTGGCGGACGAGCGCGACTACAACGTCGCGTCTACGTCGAAGCGACTCTGTAGTCGCTTTCAGGCGGCGGCAACAAGTGGCGACACCTGAACTCGCCAGCTCCCGGCGATCCTAGCAGGGCAGGCAAAAAATGCTACAATCCCCTCGGTCGACTGAAGTCACCGCTTGGAGGGAGATACCTGATATGTCGAGTTCATTAAAGCGAATTCTCGTAACCGGAGGGGCTGGATTTCTGGGTTCGCACCTGTGTGACCGCCTGGTGGCCCAGGGGCACGATGTCATCTGCCTGGACAACCTGTTCACCAGCCAGAAGAACAACATCCGCCACCTGCTGAATCTGCCCAATTTTGAGTTCATCCGTCACGATGTCACCCACCCGATCTGGCTGGAAGTGGACGAGATCTACAATCTGGCCTGCCCCGCCTCGCCGGTGCACTACCAGTACAACGCCATCAAGACCATCAAGACCAGTGTGATGGGCGCCCTGAACATGCTGGGGCTGGCCAAGCGCGTCAACGCCAAGATCCTCCAATCCTCCACCAGCGAGGTCTACGGCGAACCCAACGTCAATCCGCAGCCCGAGAGCTACTGGGGCAACGTCAACCCCATCGGCATCCGTTCCTGTTACGACGAGGGCAAGCGCTGCGCCGAGACGCTGTTCATGGACTATCACCGCATGGACGCCGTCAACGTCCGCGTGATCCGCATCTTCAACACCTACGGCCCGCGAATGCACCCGTTCGACGGCCGGGTGGTAAGCAACTTCATCATTCAGGCCCTGCACAACGAAGATATCACACTCTACGGCGATGGAAGCCAGACACGGTCGTTCTGCTACGTCGACGACCTGATCGACGGCATGATGCGGATGATGGACGGGCCGGACGATTTTGCCGGCCCGGTGAATCTGGGCAATCCCGGCGAGTTCACCATCAAGCAACTCGCCGAGATGACCATCGAGATGACTGGCTCTGCCAGCAAGATCATCCACATGCCGCGCCCGGCCGACGATCCGACCCAGCGGCGCCCCGACATCTCGCTCGCGAAGGCCAAGCTGGGCTGGGAGCCTCAGGTTGCCCTGCGGGCCGGGATGGAGAAGACCATCGACTACTTCCGGCGGTTGAATCTCAAGGAATTTCGCCGCCCCACCGACCACACCGCGCATAAGTCCACAGACGCTCTACCGAAATGATGCAGCCATGACCGAAAGCACCCCAAAACGCCCTCGCTGGAGCACCAGCCAGATCCTGATCCTGCTGGGGATCTTCCTGTTGCTTGGATACGAAGTGGCCAAGTGGGGCAGTCCCTGGCTCCGCCGCCCTTCCGGCGAGGAGCGCCCCATCACCGCGCGCGGCGACCTGGGCGAGGACGAGAAGACCACCATCCAGTTGTTCCGCCAGTCGGCCCCGTCGGTGGTCTATATCACCACGCTGGCGCAGACAACCAACGCCTGGACCGGCGCGGTCACCGAAGTGCCCCAGGGCACCGGCTCGGGCTTCATCTGGGATGACAGCGGCGACATCATCACCAATGTCCACGTGATCCAGAACGCCCGGGCCGCCCGGGTGACGCTGTCGAACCACAAGAGCTTCGAGGCCCGACTCGTGGGCGTTTCGCCCGAGAATGACCTGGCCGTTCTTCGCATCAACGCGCCGCGGGCGGACCTCACCCCGATTCCTCTGGGCACCAGTGAGAATCTCCAGGTCGGCCAGAAGGTCTTTGCCATCGGTAACCCCTTCGGTTTCGACCAGACCCTCACCACCGGCATCGTCTCAGCCCTGGGACGCACCATCCCCAGCGCCGCCGCCCGGCAGCCGATCGAGGGCGTGATCCAGACCGACGCCGCCGTGAACCCCGGCAATTCCGGCGGGCCGCTTCTGGACTCGGCCGGGCGGCTGATCGGCGTCAACACCGCCATCTTCAGCCCCTCGGGCTCCAGTGCCGGCATCGGCTTTGCCATACCCGTCGACACCGTAAACCGCATCGTGCCGGAACTGATCGCCAAAGGCC
This sequence comes from Tepidisphaerales bacterium, assembly GCA_038213005.1. Classification (GTDB taxonomy): domain Bacteria; phylum Planctomycetota; class Phycisphaerae; order Tepidisphaerales; family Tepidisphaeraceae; genus JBBQTU01. The sequence continues at coordinate 12,105 of JBBQTU010000100.1, forward strand.
AGATTGCCCGGCCGACCATCGACATCAAGACGCACGATGGCTTGAGCCACAGCGTAACCCAGCGACTGGGCATAAGCGGCGTCCTGATCGTGCAGGTGAAGGACGGTTCACCGGCGGCGACCGCCGGGCTGCGCCCGTCGCGGCAGGCCGAGGACGGTTCGCTGATCGCCGGCGACATCATCACCGCCGTCGACGGCAAGGCCATCAAGAACCGCGAGCAGCTTGAGTTGGCGCTGCAGAAGTTCAAGGTCGGCCAGACGGTTCGCCTGAGTCTCTATCGCGACGGCAAGAGCGTGGACGTGCCCGTCCCGCTGGCCGAAGCCCGATAACAGATACAACTACCGGCGCCGGCGACGGCGTGACAACGGCACCTTGCTGCCCAGCGTGCGGGCTGGCGGCGTCTGGACCGTCGGCTGCGCGGGAGCGGCCTGGCCCGCATCCGTCGGGGCCGAATCTGCCTCGCCCTGCGGAGTTTCTTCAGCCGCTACCGGCCGGCGCTCGAATGCGCGAGTCGGCGTGAACCCTTCCAGTGTCGCCTGGGGGATGATCATGTTGATCAAGCTCTCCACGCGAGTCAGTTCATCGCCCTGGTGGGGCTCAACGAACGTGAACGCCTTGCCGGCCTCGCCCATGCGTGCCGTGCGCCCGATACGATGCACGTACGCTTCGGTATCCTCAGGAATGTCGTAGTTGACGATGTGCGTGATGTGCTGCACGTCGATACCGCGGCTGGCCAGGTCGGTCGCCACCAGCACGTCGAACTTGCCGGTGCGGAAGTTCTTCATCACCTGCTCGCGCTGGTTCTGTTTCAGGTTGCCGTGAATCTCGCGGCAGACGATGCCGTCGGCATGCAGATGCTTGGCCAGACGCTCGGCGCCATGCTTGGTCCGGCAGAAGACAATCGCCAGACTGGGTTGCTCCTTCTGAAGCAGGCCCCTGAGCAGGCGATACTTGTCGCACTGCTGCACGGAGAAATAATACTGCTCGATATTCTCGACCGTCGGCCGCTCATCAGCGCCGGGAACGATCAGTTTTTCCACCGGCTCGTGCATGTACGAACGGGCGAGATGTTCGATCTCATCGGAGATGGTCGCCGAGCAGAAGATGGTCTGCGCCGGTGTCTGCCCCTGGCTGCTGGCGCTGCGCACCTGGCCCAGGATCTGGCGGATGTCATCGCGGAATCCGATATCCAGCATCCGGTCCACCTCATCCAGCACGATGAAGCGCATGTTGCGGAAGTGGATGAGCCGGCGCTGCAGCAGGTCCATCACCCGCCCGGGCGTGCCGACGAGGATCTCCGGGCCGTGCTTGAGCTGATGCAGTTGTTCGCTGATGCGCTGGCCACCGTAGATGGGGCAGGAATGGATCTCGCTGAACTTGCCCAGTCGGTTGATCTCGGCATCGACCTGCACGGCCAGCTCGCGCGTGGGCACCAGCACGATCGCCTGGAACGCCACGCCATGCTCGGCCTTCTGCAAGATAGGCAGCCCATAGGCGGCCGTCTTGCCAGTGCCCGTGCGGGCCTGACCCAGGATATCCACGCCGGCCAGGGCGCGCGGGATCAGCAGCGTCTGAATGTCGCTGGGCGTGACGAACTCGGCGGCGGCAAGCCCGCGGAGAATGGAAGCTCGAAGCCCCATCGCGGCAAACGCGTCGGGGATGGGCAGTTCATGCGATTTCTGAGTCATTGGGGGAACATTGTATACGTTTTTGCTTCCGACCGCACGTTGTAGGTGACCGCAACGTGGCCGCGATGCGTCGGCCTCAGCGGTAGCTATCTCCACGCCCCGTCCGTTTCAGGCGTGTTCCGGGGGTTGAGGAAAACGACACCGGCCCTCCGTGCGCGTCCAGCGGCCGGAAGTACCCCTTGATACAGGCAATATTGCGGACGCAAAGCTGAATGTGGTTCTTGGCGGCGAAGCCTGCGTCGGCATAGAGCGGCCCGCCTTCAATGAACGCCGCGCGAACCGTATCAAACGGCTCGTCGCCTTCGTCGGCACGCATTGAGTGAAGAAACCGCACCACGGCACAGTCCAGTTTACGCACCAGCAGGTCCGGCCCAGCCGAGTTCGAAGGCAAGTCCGTACCTGCTTCCTTCGAGAGTTTCGCCAAGTCTGCGTGCGCCTTGCCTACCATCTCGATCGACCGGCTATCGAGCAGGTTCAGACACAGGCCAAGATCAATGATCGCGCCGACAACCGCAGCTTCCGTGATCTTCTGTCGGCCGTTGCAGGGTCGGTCGCGCACCTCGCATGCAAACTGATAAGCCCGTCTGGCGTTGTGTTCC
>JBBQTU010000101.1:0-14382 GCA_038213005.1 Tepidisphaerales bacterium
GGTAAAAAAAAGGCGATCAATACCGACCGCCTTCATACTCTGTTGATATTATCTTTATTACTTTGTTTTCCCCGGCCTTGTGTCGGTCCTGAACGGATTTGCCGGTAAACCTTCAACATTATAGAGCACCTTCAGTACGCCCTCAAGCAGTGCCGCGCGAAAACGAAGGCTGTTCTTGTCTTTGATTCGGTAACCAACAGTCCAGCCCAACGCAATCAAGTCACACCGCCTCAGTTCAAACCCACCACGCTTCTGCCCATCCTCGGCTGTGCGCACGATTCCTTTCCGCGCAAACCACGGAATTATCACATCGGCCGGCTCCTGCTGGGCTTCCCAGGTGAGCGCAACCCGCTTCCCTTGCGTCTTCTTCCGCCCCAACGCGTCAACACTCTCGCTCGCTTTCCGGTGCTCCACACTCTTCTGACTTGGGTTCACGACAATTCGGAAACGCAGCAAAGCCCCCTCGGTAAACTCCGGCGTATATTCGCGGCACTGAGATGGGCCGCTTAGCAGCACGCCTGCGTTCCTGAACGCGTAGTTCCAGTCGGGTTGAAGGTCCGATAGTACGAGAATGGATCGGCTTGACGACTCGGCAGCGTTGTCTTCAACCCGAAACAGAAAGTGCGGTTTGCGGAAGTCGCCCGAATTATACGGCGACAAAAAATCCTGGTCCGCGTCGACCTTGCCCGGCACGGGAAACGCCATCGAAAGCCGCTGATGCACATTGTAGATGTTCCGCAACCACAAACGCCCTGGCCGCGGCCGGTCGGGGTTACTGCCAACATCAATCATCAGGCGCGACAGGTACATCACTCAACCTCCTCAGGTTCCAGCCGTCGCCGCCGGGTTTCCAACGACCGAAACTCGATAATCTCCTGTCGCTTCTCAATGATCCGCTCCCGGAACTCCGGATCTTCGGGGTTGATGCGGTCCAGGCCCATGCCCAAGCCGTATTCGATCATGGTGACGGCATCGTGACAAAGCCGGCACAGCGCCCGCAATTCCTCGATCCGCTCATCGCCGCCCGCGTGGCGGTAAGTGATATGCTGAACCGTGGTAGCCGGCGACTTACAGAATACGCAAAGGTGCTCGTCTTGTGTCAATCGCTCCTCGCGCCTGTGCCGGTACTCGGTATTCGTATAATCCGCTCGTGGTCGCGGTGGCGGAGGCGTCTTGCTCTGCATCGCCGCGCCCACAATGAGTTCTCCGGTCGCCCCCACCCCAAGGGATCGCTGCACGACGAACCGTGGGCCGTGGGCTGGCGGCTCAAGACAGTGCGGCACGTCGTACCACACTTCGGCATCATGCGGAACCTCATGTTCACCGTCAGTCGCTATCCAGTCCAGAAAACACTTCAGTTGTTCCGGCAACTCCTCCCCCGCGTACCGTGGCCGATAGGCTACGGCCGCCAGCGCCGACATCAGATCGCCATACTCGCCCATATCGCTCTGATCGCCCCTCACCACCGGCACCGACATCGGGCACGATTTCCGCCCAAGATACAGACCCCATTTCGGCTGCCGCAGCGCCCCGGCCAGTTCCGCAATCAGTGCGGGCTCGCCCTGCATGCATATTAGAAAGCTCGCGTCACACAAGTATTCTCGACGCGTCAACATAGCGCCTTCTTTGGTCTTGTTCTCGGCTTCGGCAATGCGCATCTGCATTCCAGCGCCCACCGTGTGATAGTCCCACCAGCGGACGCCCGCACGATCCACCCGCACGCCCATGCGCAGCTCGTCAAGCTTCGTCAACCACGGCCCGGCATCGGGTCGCGTCACACCCAGAGCCGCACAAAGCAATCCGATGACCCCCGACTTTGTCGGGGCTTCAGCCGTTCGGCGAACAACGAATTTCGATTCCGCAACGCCCCATGACTGCATCGGGCCTTCGAGTCGAATAAAAAGCGTATTGCAGCTCATCCTCGCACCCTTGCCGCCTAGAAGGCCTTGACGTTCTGCACCGCTGCCCAGTCCATGCCCAGTTCGGCCACGACAGCCGGAACAAGCAACTCCAGCGACTTCAGCGCGCTGTCGGCCAGCTCTATCTCCTGCTTTTGTTCCAACACATTCAGGGCATACCGACCGTTGGGCGAGAACCAGAAACGCTTCTTTGGCCGACCGTAGCCCACATCCAGATCACGGACGTACTGCCCCAGTTGGGCGATGCTTTGCGAGATCACATCTCGCTCCCCCTTGCTCGGCACGGGCCTGGCAAACGCGTTGGCATAACTAACCGCCGAATCCTTGATCTCCACCATGACACCGTCGGGAGGATTGTGCGCAGCGAAGCTGTTCTGTTTGCCTGTCGGATTCGCTCTTGCCGCACCACGCAGGAAAGCTCCAACAGTATGGGCGGCCAGTTCCCGATTGCCGTGAAGGTTGCTCACCAGCGTCTCCCAGTGGATCGAGAAATACTTGTAGAAGCACGCCGAGGAGAACATGGCTTCGTCAACGTAGCCAGCTCCTGCGTCATCCCCGGGAACATCGTCCGCCGCGACGTAGTAATCCACTTCCGGGCGAGCCTCGTGCGTGGAAATGGCATGCGCAACCTGCAATGCGGCTTCCACGGTCGTATCTTTTAGCACGCCCGTCTCCAGCATTCTTCCGCTGAGCGCCATGTCCGGCACGACAACTTTCGTCGCGATCAACTGCCCGAACTTCTTGGCCAACTCATCGACATCAGCATCACTGCCGGCCAGCAGTTTCGCCATCTCTTCGATCGCTTCTCGCGTCGTGTAAACAAGCATGTCACTGCGGTTTTCGTCCTTTGGCTTGATGCCACATTTCTCCAGCACCTTCGCCGCTCGCTTCTTCACGTCCGCTTTGCCCTCGACCTTCTCTGCAATCAGCTTCGCGAGTTGTCGCGTACGGATGCCCCCGCAAAGCGCCTTAAACTCCTCGCTCATCCTTATGCTCCGTTTGATGCACTGGCTCGAAATACGCGAGCGCAACACGCCCCCGAAATAGCAGGTCTTCGGTGCTCCCAAATCATCCCGATTCAGGTTGGCCGGACTGTGGTTCTGAATTGCATGAATCTCAATCAACATGGCGTTCTCCTTCTTTGTGTTGCTCAGTGATGCCTAAGAACTCTTGCGCCCACCTGGCTCTCACGCTCTGGCGTTCCCATATGGACAGATCGTCGATCAACTTCACCCAGTCCACTCCGTGACCATACCGCTGCACTTCGCCCAACGCCCACTGCAGTGCTGGCTCGATCTGATCCAGCGGCTGTATCAGAAGTCCGTCGAAACGCTTGCGCAGTTTTTCGCCTTGGGCAACATCGGGTGCCGCAATCGCCCCAAGTTGCCGCCCCAGCGTCTTTCCCTCTGCCTGTGCCATCGGCCGATATCCGTATAGCTTGGCGACGAGCCACGCAACCTCCCGGCGTGGCGCAGCCTTGTTGCGTTCCCGAAGCGGCCACCAGAGTCCCGCGAACAGATCAAACCCATCGACACTCTCATCGAGCCTGCAGCCCGCGTGCTCGCGTAAGCTTCCCAGATCACCAGTCTTCAGCCCTCCCAGCGTGCGCACGAAATCCCTCGCCGAATCACTCACTCTGGGCCTCCTTCTTCGGCTTGCTCTTTCGGCCCGCTTGTGGCTGTTTGGGGCGCATATCCGGCCGAACCGACGCAATCTCCGCTCTGCGCCGCACGGCTCCGGTTGTCAGCCCAGGAGACAATGACTGGGCAACTGCCCGCATCACCGGCGCATAGCCCTCTGCCGCGCGCTCCCAAGGCTCGCGCCCGCCGGCTGCCAGCAATTCAAGCCCTTGCGATACCCCATGCTCCACGTGTGGTCGCACCCCTGTAATCGCGGCCGCGCACTCCGACCCTTTGCCCGTTCGCCTTATACGATAGGACAGCAAGGCACCTTGCTCATCCCACTGCTCGCACATCTGCGATAGCTCTCGGTTTGCCGCGTCAGTAGCAGGCGGAAGCGTGATGCGCCGCTCCCACACATCAATGTTCTTGGCGTTGTCCGTGGCAAAGCCTGTTACCAGCACGTCGCGCCGTTCACCCGAAACCGCAAACTTCGCGACAATCTCCCTCAAAAGTCCAGACCAGGGCCGATCCATCTTAAAATACCGGTTGGTCAAATCCTGCGCCCGCAGCGACCTCCGCTGTTTCTCAACTACATACAGCACGTGTGGATCATCCCACTCCTCGGTTTGCTGAGGCCCGGCGCTCTGAAACTCACACTGCCGGACAAGCTCGTTACACTCAGCACCGCAGTTCACGCACCGCCCGCCCGGAGCGCCGGGAGAATGCAGATGTACGCGGCGCGATAACATCGTCAGTCCCGTCAGTAGCGGCACGGTCTTCCCCGTCCATGGTTCCCAGCCTTTTCGTTCCCACGCCGGTTCGCCCAAGGTGACCGTCGGCCGCCAGTTCAGACAGAGCGACTCCAGAAGACTCCCGCCCATGGGCATCACGTAGATGGGCGGCGCGCCGTTTATCCCTGCCTTCAGGTCGGGCAGCCCGCTCACCGAGAACATCGGCAACCGCAGCAGACCAGCGGCACAACACGCCAGACACAGTCCATCCTGCCCATCCGTCGCGTGTCGGAAATGCCAGAAGTTGTTGCCGGTAGGGATCTCTTGAAACAGGTCAGTCACCGCGCGAGTTCGCTGCGCCGTAGCATCCTGATAGAAGCGTGCGCCGTCACCCAGCAGATCGAACATCTGCCTCGATGCCGCCAACTTATCCAAGCCTCTAGCCGGCCACTCTGTGAGTTTGCCTAATGGCACGCCCAGGCACCAATACTGGAGAGACAACAAGAACCGCAGCATCGCTACCCGATCCATCGGATTGCTCGCCGCAATCTCCCGAATCCTCCCCGACTCCCCCAGCGCGGTCCGTATCCCCACCCGCGCATACCGCCCATCGCGGTACAGCACCGGTATCCAATGCTCTTCCAGCAGGTTATAGCTCATAGCACTCGCCTTCCCGTCACCGGCCACGGCAATGTTGTAACACATCCCAAAAATTTGTCACGAAAATCCCAGACCACCGACAACCTCGTGTCGCCACCCGGACCCGCGCCCGCATCGCCGCCTCGCCTCACAATCCGCCAATCTTTCCCCCCCAATTCCCTTGACGCACCATTTCCCAATTCCTATACTTAACCGAATATGGCCGCGCCACCAATGCGCGATCTCCGGTGCTCTTTGACAAGTGAATAGCCGGCCATTAACCGCCGACAATCGCATCACCCAGGTCCGATTCTCCCGTGCGAATCTCCTACCTAACATGTAGTCGAATCCAATCCGCCGCAGCATCGGACAGGAATCCTGACTCGGTGCTTCCTAAAATGGTCAATCAACAATCATCAATCAACCGTTTGTTCTACGCACGGAGTCTACCCCGGCCGCGCCAGGGTGTTACGCTCTTCCTGATGACTGATGACTTACGACTAATGACCGCTGACAAAAGAAACTTGATCACCTTGACCCCCAATCTGCACGTAAGTCCTTATCAGCACTGCTCTCCCGACCCCCTCCCCCCACCCCTGCAAAATGTGCGCTTCTGGCCCTCGGGTCGCACGTAAGTCTATCGAAGGCGGGAGCGAGAGAGGACCGAAACCCGGGACGGAATTGGCTGACTGCCCCAGTGGGGGGAAGAATGGAAGTGGCTTCGCCGACGGCGGGTTGCTACGGCCGGGCCGGCACGTGCCACGGGGGGATGAACCCAAATAGACCGCTTCACCTCGCAACTACAGAAGAGGATATGCAGGACGGGGTGATATGGCACAGGCAAACGCGGAACCTGCCCGTCAACGGGAGCATCGAGCGATCGTCGCGAATGTGGGTGAGGCGTTTTCCTCCCGGCGAGATGCCGCCTCGTTAAAGCTGCGGCATGCCGCAGCACTCCAGGTCGGGAGCGGTCGGGTTGTGGTCCTGAGGGCAATCTTGGTCATTTGGTGCTTCGGTGGCTTGTGCCCTTGTTCCGTTGTCTTTTTGCGGTATTGTTTCGATCAGCCTGAGGTGGCTGCAAAGCCTGCTGGAGCCGGTGAAAATCGGCGAAGGCAAGGGAAGGCGGTGAAAAACCGCCGCGGACGCGCCGCTGTAAGGGATGTTGTATCTCGCTTCAATGAGGGCCACTGGTCGCCAAAGAGCGACTGGGAAGGCCGAAGCGGGAGAGATCCCAAGCCAGAAGACCTGCCCCGGGCGAATCGGCATGATGCGAAAGCGTTGCGCCGGGAACTATCGGTTTTGTCTTCGCGAGAGAGACAACCGGGCAAGTGGCTTTTCTGCGGTATCCGTTTAAGAGAGCGGTCGGCGGAAGAAGTTGCGGTCAACTGGACTCTGAATGCCCCGGTCTTGTCTCCTGGCCCGCGTGGGACACGAAGCACGACCGGGGTTCTTTTTTTCGGCCACGCGATTGGCCGGAAAGGATCCAGTATGTCTCGCCTCTCGGCAGCGGCCGCCATTGTCATGGCCGCATCGTTTACGCCTATCATTTGGGCAGGTCCGTATTCCCCCGCTGACGGGGCTTCAACTGCGGTGGATGCCGGTGTTCCCGGATTCGTCGGGCCATCGGGCGATGGCGTTGTCGCAGCGGACAACTACCTCAACCCGGTATTCAAGGGTTGGGTCAGCAGCGTCGTCAGCTACACCCCGTCACCAGGTGTGGATTCCATCTGGCAGAGCACCGCCGCAGCGGTCGGGCCGGTCACCGGCAACTACGCCGATGTGGTCTCGCTTGGCGACCTGACAGCGCAGCAAATCACTGACGGCGTGTCGCCCGGCCAGATCGTGCTGAGTTTTTCGAACGCGATCACAAACGGCGCGGGGGCTGACTTCGCGGTGTTTGAGAACGTGCTGGGCGGCGGCACCTCCGCGTTCTGCGAGTTGGCATACGTTGAGGTCTCCGGCGACGGGATCAGCTATGCGCGATTCCCGTCGGTGTCACTAACTCCTGGTGCGGTCAACGCCTTTGGCTGGATGGACCCGACCAACGTCCACAATCTGGCCGGGAAACACTCAAACGGCAATGGGAAGAGCTGGGGCACTCCCTTCGACCTGGCCGATCTCGCCGCCGACGCGCTGGTCCAGGGCGGCGAGATAGACTTGACGAATATCCGCTATGTCCGGCTGGTCGATATCCCGGGCACGGGCTACTTCAAGGATTCCCTGGGCAACCCGATCTATGACCCCAGCGTCACCGTCGGCTCGGGCGGCCTGGACCTTGAGGCCGTCGGCGTCATCAACGCCGTGCCCGAACCGGGACTCGCCGTGAGCGGCGTCGCCGGCTTGATGGTGCTGGGACGCCGGCGCCGCAGTTGAAACGATCTGCAGTCTCGTAACTGAATTCGAAACACTGACATCTGAAAGTTAAGGAGTCTTCACATGCGTCATCTGATTATCGCAGCAGCAATCGCAATTGTGCCCGTGGCAGCCAGCGCGGCCGACACGGTCATCACGCTTGACGGGTTGCCAGTCGGCCCGTCCGGCTATGTCAACGATCAGTCGCCTCTCAGCAGCGGCGTACAACTGGTCAACTATTACGACACCACCTACGGCAGTTGGAGCGGCTTCGCCCTATCCAACGTCAACGAGCCGGCCACGCACGGCTGGGGCAACCAGTATGCAGCCATCACCGGCACCGGTGTCGGCGGCAGCGGAAACTATGCCGTCGGTTACATGGACGCCTTCAACCCGACAAGCACAGTGCAGATCAACCTGCCGGTCGGGACCCTGGTCAAGGGAATGGATCTCACCAATGACGCCTATGCCTACTGGTCGATGCACGACGGCGACGCATTCGCTAAGAAGTTCGGCGGCAGCACCGGCAACGACCCGGACTATCTCAAGCTCACAATCACGGGATACAGTGGCGGGAGCAGCACCGGGACGGTGGACTTCTACCTGGCCGACTATCGCGGGGCGAGCAAGACGCTGGTGAACGACTGGCAGTGGGTGGACCTCACGTCCCTGGGCGGCAACGTGGACCGGGTCCAGTTCACGCTGGATTCCAGCGATACCGGCGCGTTTGGGATCAACACGCCGACCTATTTCGCGATGGACAACCTGACCGTGGCCTCCGTGCCTGAGCCGGCCTCGCTGGCGGTGCTCGGGTTGGCGGGACTGCTGTTCTCCCGCCGGAGTTCGCGACGGATTTGACGGTTTTCCGGGTTTACCCGGGCATCCACCCGGCCGCGAGGGTTGACCTCGTGGCCGGGCTTGAGAGGATTCCGCCAGGAATGGGTACGGCCGACGCACTGGCCGTGATCTGCGGGGGATGCGTGGGGGTGGTCCTGTGCGGGCGGGGACGCCGCACACGACTACTTCCGCGGACGCGCCTGTTTCAGGTGGAATCCGTATGAGAGGATTATGATTCGCAGACGCACAACCTCGGCATTCACGCTGGTGGAACTGCTGGTGGTCATCGGGATCATCGCAATCCTGATAGCGATCCTGTTGCCGGCGATTGCGGTGGCGCGTTCGGCCGCACAGGCGACGGTGTGCCAGAGCAATATTCGCCAGCTCGCCAGCGCGGCGATCATGTATTCGCAGAATAACCGGGACGTCTGCCCCCCCGCCCACTACTACTATGTGACTCAGAATCTGCATCGCTGGCATGGCACGCGCCCGGCAGTTGACAAGGCGTTTGACTTCACGACTTCCTGTCTCAAGCCGTATCTTGGCGATGGCCGTGTGCGAGGCTGCCCGGTTTTTGAGCCCCCGGCCACGGCGAACTACAGCCTTGCGTTTGAGTCGTCGGCCGGTGGGTACGGCTATAACAACGACTACATCGGCAGCAGCATCGGGGTCGATCCCGGCACGTATCTCGGCATTGGCGCTTGGGAGCAATTCATCTGCAATGTGCCGGCCAAGTATTCTCAGCTTCACCGGCCGGCCGAGAAGATCATGTTCACCGACGCCGCCATCGGCCAGGCGGGCAACATGCTGGTGGAGTATTCATTCGCGGCCGAGCCAGCCTTCTATTCCGGGGGCACGGCGTATCCAGCGTCGACTCCTTCGATCCATTTTCGCCATCGGGGCAAGGCCAACATCGCGTGGGCCGACGGGCACGTCACCAGCGAGAAGATGGAGTGGACGGTGCCGATCAACGTCTATGGCGCGGACAACAAGGCCCTGATGCTCGGATGGTTCGGCCCGCATGACAACACGCTGTTCAAGCGGGATTAGCCCTGTTCGCCAGATCGCCGATCTGCGGCCATCGCTTCTTTTCCTACCAATCCGGCCGCCCACTGGTAACATGCCAAACCACGGTGTTACAATGGGTTAGTTAATGCGGGGCGGGCATGGTTCCCGCTGTGGATTCCCAAAAGGCGCCGAGCGTCTGGCAGCCAGAAATGGGGTGAACGCGTGCGTCGAGATATGCTGCAACGACTTCACGAGAATGTGCAGAAGGCCTTTTACGGGCACCGCAAGTCCGTGGATCTGCTTCTGGTCGGGCTGCTGGCTCGCGGGCACGTGCTGATCGAGGACATGCCGGGGGTCGGCAAGACGGTGCTGGCCAGGGCGCTGGCGCGCAGCATCGACTGCAAGTTCAGCCGCATCCAGCTCACGCCGGACCTGCTGCCCAGCGACGTGCTGGGCGTATCGGTCTTCAATCAGCAGACGCAGACATTCGACTTCAAGCCCGGGCCGATCTTCGCCAACATCGTGCTGGCCGACGAGGTCAACCGAACGACCCCGCGCACGCAGTCGGCGCTGCTGGAAGCGATGGCGGAGGAGCAGGTAAGCTGGGAGAACCAGACGATTGTGCTGAAGCGGCCGTTCATGGTGATCGCCACGCAGAACCCCTTTGAGTTTGAAGGCACCTATCACCTGCCGGAGAACCAGTTGGACCGATTCCTGATCCGCCTGGACCTGGGATATCCGGATCGGGAGGATGAGCTTCGTGTGCTGACGACGCAGCCATCCCGCACGGCGCTGACGCAGTTGCAGCCGGTGATCTCGGCCACGGAGATCGTGCAGATGCAGGATGAGGTCCCGTCGGTTCGCCTGGACCGCGCGGTGGTGGACTACGTCATGGATATCGTCACCGCGACGCGTCAGCATCCGCAACTGCACCTGGGCGCTTCGACGCGCGGCGCCCTGGCCCTGACGCAGGCGACGCAGGCGTCGGCATACCTGGCGGGGCGCGACTATACCACCCCCGACGACGTGAAGAGCCTGGCCCGCTCGGTGCTGGCGCATCGGATCATCAGCAAGAGTTATCTGCAGGATGGCTCGGCCAACGCAGCGGCTCAGATTCTGGACGAAATTCTGGATCAGGTGCCCGTTCCCGCGTGAGCGACTCTGGCCCGCGGAGTCGCGATTTGTTGCAGCGGAGGCCCATGTGAGCTGGTTCGGCTACGACAAGCAGACGAAATTCGGCGTGACACGTGTCTACCTCAAGCCGGGGGTGGATATCTCGTTTGCCGCGCTGGCGTATGGCATCGTCATGCTGGTGATCGGGCTGGCCGCGGTCAATACGCAGACGAATCTGCTGTTCGGCGTGCTCGGGCTGATGGCGGGCGTGCTGGTGATTGCGGGCCTGCTCAGCATGGTCATGGTTCGGCGTATCGGGATCCGCCGGCAGATGCCGGAGTTTCTCGCGGTCGGGCAGGAAGACACACTGACGTATCGCCTGAGCAACTCCAAGCGGTTCTGGCCGAGCTTTTCGGTATCGCTGGGCGAGTTGGATGGGTGCGCTGCGTTTGAGCACCAGCCCTACGCGTACATGCTGCACGCCGGGCCAGGCAGCACGGTCGACGTTCGCACGCGCATCCTTCCCCACCGCCGCGGCATCTATCAGCTCAGGCGTTACCAGGTGAGCACGAGCTTTCCGCTGGGGTTCATCAAGCTGGCCGCCGTCGCGGAGCAGGAGGACACGATCGTCGTGTTCCCGGCACTGGCGAAGGTGCATCAGCGGGTGCTGATGATGTGCCAGTCGGCCGAGAGCACCGGCTCGCCAATGCGGCCGCAACAGGGCGGGCAGGATGAGTTCTACGGGGTCAAGGAATATCGGCTGGGCGAAGACCCGCGGTGGATCAGTTGGAAGCGCAGCGCCCGCACCGGCACGCTGGTGGTCAGGGAAATGACCCGCGTCTCGCCGCCTCGGCTGATCCTGCTGGTGGATACGGCATCCGACGGCTCGGCACAGGGCGACCTGGTGAGCGTCGAGAGGTCGATCGCCATGGCGGGCTCGCTGGCGTCTCACGCCCTGGAGAAGGGATACCCCGTCGGCCTGTGCGCCTGGAACGACGGCTGGCTGCAACTGAGCCCCCGTCGCGGCAAGCGGCAGCGGCTGGATATCCTTACGGCCCTGGCCCGACTGCCGCACAACCATCATCACGGCGCGGACGAACTGCTGGCGGCGGCCCAGACACTGGCCCAGACGGGCTCCACCCGCGTGCTGTTCACGCACCGCCCCATGGGCGATTCACGCCGATCAGGCCTGCTGATCCTGACGTCCACGTCACCGCTGGCGGAGTCGCTATTTGCCTTCTCAAAGGAGGTCGATTTCTCGCATTGCATGCCCGGCGGCGATGAGGCCGTCGTCGTCGGTCCTGTCGCCCCGGAAGCCGCCCGCATTGTCCGCACGTGAGGAACTATGTACGAAACGAAACACTTCATCCGTGCGATTCACATCCTGCTGGCGATGGGATTCATCGGTTTCGCCATCGCCGCCGAGTCGCCCGGCACCCTGATCGTGGGCGTCGGATTGACCGTGCTGCACGCGATACTCACGCGAGGCCCACAGAACTGGCATCCGCCCCATTTCCTGAGCGTCGCGGTATCGTTCATCGCCGTCGCACTGGTCGCCATGGGCATCGCCCGCGGGCAGTTGACCCCGGTTCTGGGGTTCAGCTATCTGCTGGTGACCCTGATTCTCGTGAAGCTCTTTGAGTGGCGATCCAACCGCGACATTGGCCAGGGGCTGGTCATGAGCCTGCTGCTGATGACTGCGTCGGCCATCAACTCGGCCAGTCTTGTCTTTGGCGCTCTCTTCATCGTCTACCTGCTCCTTGGGCTCTACGTCAGCCTGCTGCTGCACCTCAAGACCGAATCCGATCGGGCCGTTGCCGCGTTTGCCATTCCCGGCGATCGCCTTCCGCTTTCCCAAGGACAGGGACAGGCACAGCGAAGTCTGCGCCGGTCGCTCCGCCAGATTACGACGGTCGTGGCCTGTGCCGCGATTGCCTCGGCCGTGGCGGTGTTTCTCTTTTTCCCGCGCAGCAGTAGTCCGCCGATTGGCGGCGGATCCTTCGGCCTGACCAAGTCCACCCCCATGACTGGGTTCAGCGATCGCGTGAGCTTCGACCAGGTGGCGCGAATCACCCAGAACACGGATATGGTGGCGCGATTACGGGTCACACGCCACGGTGAGACACTCAAACCCGGCGTCCTTTATTTTCGCGGCACCACGCTCAGCCTCTACTCCGGCGGGGTCACCAACGGAAACGTCATCGGCCGCTGGGAGTGGTTTCATGCCCCGGCAATCGATTCTCCAACCGTGGTGATGGCCGACCCGGGCGTGCCGGTGGCGCTTGTATCTGCAGAACACCCCAATGGCCCCGACAGCATCGAGCAGGAAATCACCCTCGAACCGACCGGCTCGCGAGTGATGTTCTCGCTCGCAGGCCCCACGACGCTCACTGCTGAGCAGCCGCTGCGCGTGATGTATGAGCCAGACGACGAGTCGGTGAAACTCCTGACTTCGACTCGCACGGCCATTCGATATCATCTGATGTGCTCAGGCGAACTCGGCGGCCTTGTGACGGCGCCGCCGCCGGCGCCGGCGACAACCGTGGCAGCGTCTTCGCCAGAGATGCCTGAGGCGTGGCCGCAACGACTCTGGCACCGCGGCGGCGGCCGAGGGCGCGGCGGCGACAGCGCTGCCATGTTCCGCTGGCTGGCCCTAAGTTCGCGGATCGATCCGAAAATCACCGCGTACGCTCGGCGCAAGGAGGTGTCGGGCCAAAGCGCCTCAGGCGCAGCCCTCGCGGGCGGGCGCACAGACCAAACCGCCCCCGACCCCCTGGATGAGACCCTCGCGCGCAACATCGAGCAGCACCTTCAGTCTACGTTCTCCTATACGCTGGACCTGAGCGACACCACTCGCGCGGCCGACCAGGATCCGCTGGTGTCGTTTCTCTACGACAACAAGCGTGGGCACTGCGAGTATTTCGCCGGCGCCATGACGCTGCTGTGCCAGAGCCTTGGCATGAAGGCCAGAATGGTCATCGGGTTTCGCTTGGGCGGCGAGGACCTCAATCCAATGGGCGAGTATTACATCGTCCGCCAGAGCCACGCCCACGCGTGGGTTGAGGTGCTGACATCGCGGGGCTGGCTGACTTTCGACCCGACGTCTGGGCGCACAGCGCCACACAAGACCGGCGTTTTCGCGCGCGCCGGCAATCTCTGGGACTATCTCCAGTACAAGTGGTCCGACTCGGTCATCACCTACAGCGCTGAGGACCGCCAGAACCTGGTGGAAGACCTCGGCGCCGAGTTGCAGGCCGGTTCGAACTGGACGAGCGACGCCTGGGCCAAGCTGCGCGGGCTGCTGCGCCCGGAGGGAATGTACGAGCTGTCCTCGCGAATCCTCGCCGGCACCATCGCCATCGCGGTGCTGGCGGCGATGGCGGCCGTCGGCGTCTTCGTAAACGAGAAATATCGCCTGCGTCGCCGCGCGCTGCGTATCGGGCTGGAGGCACTGCCCGACTCGGACAAGCTGCGCCTGGCCCGGCAACTGGAGTTCTACGACCAGTTCCTGCAACTGCTGGCCCGCCACAAGATCACCCGCCCCCGCTCGCTGACGCCGCGCGAGTTCGCCCAGTCGCTGACGTTCCTGCCCGCCCGGGCCTACGACCGGGTCTGCCAGTTCACGGAGGTCTTCTACCAGGTCCGCTTCGGCCAGCGTGATCTGTCGCCGGCCCGCCAGCGACGGCTGATCAACGCCATCCAGGATCTCGCCCGCCTCCTGGCCGGTCCAACCCCGCCGTGACGTCGATTGCCACCGGCATATCCTTTGGGCATCGGACGCAGCGCCGAGCAGTCCAGCCTTGGGCTGCATTCCCGACTAGGCTTTCACCTCCTTGGCCAGATCATCGAGATAAGGCTTCAAGATGAAGGAACTCTCCGGCTTCTGCAAGGCGAAATCCAGGTCCTCCGAGAAGCGGCTGATGCTGTAGAAGATGCGCAGACACGTGCCGCCCTGGAAGCCAGCCTTCTGGAAAAAGTCGGTACGCCCGAGCGCCGCCAGCACGATCTCCTGCGTGATCTCCCAGGGCCAAATCATTTGGTATTGGATGATTGCGTCAGCAGCTTGAACATGTAGTCGCGGTTACGAGCGGCCTTCTTCCGTTTGTTGCTGATCCCCAGTTTCACGCTCTTGTCCCGCTTCAGCAGATTCAGGGCAATACG
>JBBQTU010000102.1:0-14359 GCA_038213005.1 Tepidisphaerales bacterium
GATCACGCAAGATAGGTGCTCTGCGATGGGAGCACCTGATGGGCCGAGGCCGAGAACGTAAGTGTCGTTGCTGCCGGAAGTTATTCGATTCTGACCCCCGCAACCGCTATCACCAGCGATATTGTTCAGCCCCCGACTGTCGCAAGGCCAGCAAGGCCGACAGCCAGCGACGATGGCTCAACTCATACAAGGGCCAGGACTACTTCAAAGGCCCGATCAACGTCCGTCGGGTCCAGCAATGGCGACTGGATCATCCCGGACATTCCCGGAACCGGCGCAAGACTTCTATTGCGTTACAAGATCACTGCCCGCCGCAACCCATTGCCAATAAAGAAGATAAGTCTTCTCTATCGCCTCTTGTGTTACAAGATCTCATCCAGACGTTAGACCTTATGCTGACCGGACTTATCGTCCAGTTAACCGGCAGCGCGTTACAAGAGAACATCGCTTCGACCACCCAGCGGCTGATAGGCTTGGGCCGACAAGTTCAAGGGAGTCAGCACCATGGTCAAGCGTGTGTTATGCCGGCAGCGGCTGCGACAGGTTCCTGCCCAGTTCAGTTGGATCGATCATCGCCTGATACGGGATAAGCATACCGTCGGCCGATCGGCCAACGCTCTGGCTCTATACCTCTTCCTGGTCGCCGTCTGTGACGGCGAAGGGGTGAGCTATTACTCCGACCCCACCCTCTGCCGCCTGTTGCCCCTGGACGAATCGGCCCTGGCCCGTGCCCGTCAGGAACTGATCGCCGCCGGGCTCATCGTCTACCAGAGACCTCTGTACCAGGTGCTGTCATTGGAAGTTCCGCGTCCGAAGCTCGACCAGCCCATGGCCATCGGCCAGATCCTCAAGGAGTTGCTCCCATGATCGACTATGAACGCTACTGTCAGATCAAGGCCTGCCATGACACCCACCAGCTCAGCGCCGCCCAGATCGCCCGCAAGCTGAACATGGACCCACGCACCGTGGCCTACTGGCTGGGGTCCAAGTATCGGCTCCGGCAAGCGCCGGCACGAACCAGTAAGCTCGACCCGTTCAAAGACCGGATCGTCCACTGGCTGGCGAATCATCCCTACTCGACGGCCCAGATCTTCCTTCGCCTCAAAGAGTGTGGCTACCCGGGCGGAATCTCCATCGTCAAAGATTACGTCCATCAGGTGCGCCCGCCGCGGACGGCCGCCTACCTGACCTTGTCCTTCGCTCCGGGAGAAGCCGCCCAGGTGGACTGGGGCGAGTTTGGCGCCGTTAACGTGGGCAACACCCGTCGTCGGCTCAGCTTCTTCGCCATGGTCCTGTGTCACAGCCGCATGCTCTATGTCGAGTTCACCCTTTGCCAGACCATGGAACACTTCCTGTCCTGCCATATCAATGCCTTCAACTTCTTCGGCGGGATCACGAGCCGGTGCATCGTGGACAACCTCAAGAGCGCCATCCTGCAACGGGCCATCGGACAGGCACCGGTCTTCAACCCCCGCTACAAGGACTTTGCCGATCACTACGGGTTTGTCATTGATCCCTGCAATGTCCGCCAGCCCCAGGAGAAGGGACGGGTGGAGAATGCCGTGGGGTATGTCAAAAAGAACTTTCTGGCCGGCCTGGAGATCAGTGACTTTGCCCTGGTCAACCCCGCCGCCAGGGTCTGGCTGGATACCGTGGCCAATGTCCGCATCCACGGCAGCACGAAGCAGCAGCCGGTGGAACTGTTCAAGGCCGAGAAGCTTAGGCCGCTGCCATTGCAGCCGTATGACGTCGGGGTGATCCGCCCGGCCCGGGCCAACCGCCAGTTCCGGGTCGTGGTGGACACCAACGCCTACTCGGTGCCCGCCGAACACGCCGGGGCGGCCCTGACCCTCAAGCTCTATCCCGATCTTCTGTGCTTCTATCACCAGAACAAACTGATCGCCCGCCATGCCCGGAGGTATGACCGTCATCAGGACATCGAAGACCCCGATCATCCCCGGGTCCTGCTTCAGCAACGCCGCAAGGCCAATGACCAGAGACTGCTGATTCGCCTGCTGGGCCTGACGCCCAAGGCCGAAGCGTTCTACCAGGAACTGGTCTCCAGGCAGCTCAACGTCATGCACCACGTTCGCAAGATCGTGGCTCTCAGTGAGATCTACGGCGTCCCCAAGACCGCCCGGGCCATTGAAGACGCCCTGGAGCTGGCGGCCATCAGTTGCCAGTACGTCGCCAATATCCTGGAACAGCGGCAACGTCTGTTGCCCGAGCCGGGGGCGCTGCATCTGACCCGAAGGCAGGACCTGCTGGATCTGGAACTGCCCGAACCCAACCTCAGCCTCTATGAGCAAACCCATGAAGACAAAGACAATCCCCACTCATGAACTGTCGGACCAACTGGCCTATTTGAACCTGCCCTTTATGCGGTCCTCACACGAGGATCTGGCCCGTCAGGCGGGAGAAGGTTCATGGTCGCATGTGGACTACCTCAACCGCCTGGTGGAGGGCGAAGTGGCCCGGCGCCAGGACCGTGCCCGTCTGGCCCGCATCCAGCAGGCACGCCTGCCGATCGTTAAGACCCTGGAGCAGTTTGACTTCACCTGGCCAGAGAAGATCAACCGCATGCAGGTGCAGAACCTGTTCCGCCTGAAGTTCATTGAAGAGAAGGCCAACGTCATCCTGGTGGGTCAGGTGGGCCTGGGCAAGAGCCATCTGGCCATTGCCCTGGCCTACGCCGCCTGCGAGACCGGGGTGAGCGTTCGGTTTGCCACCGCCATTGACGCCATCACCCGTTTGTCGGCCGCCCACGCCGCCGGCCGCTTCGCCCCGGAGCTTCGCAAATACACCCGGCCGCAACTGCTGGTCCTGGACGAACTGGGCTACCTGCCCATCGACCAGCGCGGGGCCGACCTGCTGTTCCAGATCATCAGTGAACGCTACGAGCGGGGTTCGATCATCCTGACCACCAACAAGGTCTTCAAACAGTGGCCCTCGATCTTCAACAACGACGCCACCCTGGCCTCGGCCATTCTTGACCGCATCCTGCATCATGCCCAGACCGTCGTTATCGAGGGTAAGAGCTATCGCATGAAGGACCGCATCGAGAGCTGATACCAACATAGCCGGCAATCCCGGGTTCCCCATCAAGCCGGAGACCACCCAAGTACACCCACGTCAGGAAGAAACATGACGTGGAAGAAAACGTCATGCGCCGTACGAAGAAAAACCACTCCAAGAACACCCACATCTTCAGATCGTCCGATTTACTGCATTTTCACGCCGGCGCTGACAAGTGCGCCAAACCTGCGCACTTGTGGTGCTCTTTGACATGTGAATACGGGCTGCTGTCAGGCATTACGGCGTCCTGACCACGAGGAACAGATACCAATCACCGCCTATTCTCTTTATGGTAACATGGTGCTCAGTTTTGCTCCGTGGGGCAGACGCGCAAAACTTGCGCGTCTGGGTCACTCAAATCGCGATAAACCCTTGTGCGACCAACGCTTAATACCCCCTCCCCCCTCCCCATGATCTTCAGGCGCATCTGGGTCTCCCGGCCGCCACCCGAGCACCATTGGCCAGCTCAACCCGCCGACCTTCCGGCCAATCGCCAGGAAGCTGGCCGGTTACATTCTACGTTTTACTCCTCCCTCCCCTTGCCTCCGTCCCCCGTCCTCCTTATGATGCCGCTCCCTGATCGTCGGCTCTGCCCGTTCGAGAACTCACGATCGCAGGCGAATTCGAGGTCCTCTTTCGGATTTCGGATTTGAGTAAAACTGAATCGGGCTTCACCACGGGCCCTTTAAATAACAGTGGGAGCTTCAGTGGCCAGCTTTGACTAAGGCCACTAAAAGGAGCGAGAGCGCATGGCAAAAGTTATTGCGCGTTCAAAGCGGTATCGTGAAGCGGCCAAGAAGGCCACCGACAAAGCCCTGAGTTTTGATCAGGCTGTCGAGGTCCTCAAGACCTTTGCCCCCACCAAGTTCGACCAGTCGGTCGAGGTGATCTTCGCCCTGGGCGTTGATCCCAAGCAGGCGGACCAGAACCTCCGCGGCGCTGTCTCGCTGCCCCACGGCATCGGACAGAGCAAGCGCGTCGTCGCGTTCTGCCCCGAACACCTGGTTGCCCAGGCGCTTGCCGCCGGTGCCGTCAAGGCCGGTGGACAGGATCTGGTCACCCAGATTGAGAAGGACAATTTCACTGAGTTCGACGTCGCCATTTCCACCCCGGACATGATGCGGTTCGTCGGCAAGCTCGGTAAGGTCCTGGGCCCCAAGGGCCTGATGCCCTCACCCAAGGCCGGCACCGTTACTGCGGACATCGCCAACGCCGTTCGCGAATATGCGGCCGGCAAGGTGGAGTTCCGTAATGACCCCAATGGCAACGTGCACACGGTGGTCGGCAAGATGAGCTTCGAGAACCAGAAGCTGGTGGACAACATCGTCGCGATGGTCACCCAGATTCGGCGTATCAAGCCCGCCACTGCCAAGGGCGTTTACTTCAAGAAGGTCGTGCTCAAGGGCACGATGACCCCGGCCGTCACCCTGGCGGTGTCGCTCTGATCTGCGGATCTGACTGGATGCGAGGACCAAGATGAGCAAAAAAGTTAAGAACCTGATCACCAAGGAATTGGCCACCAAGCTGCAGGACCTGGACGGTCTGGCGGTCATCAACCCACGCGGGATTGATGCCACCAAGACCAACCAGCTCCGACGCCGTCTCCGCGAGAAGGGCCTGCGGATGCTGGTCGTCCGCAACTCGCTCGCCAAGCGAGCCAGCGGCGAGACCAAGGTCAAGGGTTTCGAGTCTCTGCTGGATGGCCCCAGCGCCGTGATTTACGGCAAGGTCAGCGGCTCGGCGATCGCCCGCGCCCTGGTCGATGAGAAGAAGAAGAACGACAAGCTCGAGCTTCGCGGTATCTTCTTCGAAGGCGAGATTTATACCGGCGACGCCGGTATGAAGAAGGTCAGCACCTTCCCGACCCGCGAAGAGGCCATCAGCAACATCGTTGCTGCGATGCTCTCGCCGGGCAAGAAGCTCGCCAGCATCCTCAAGGGTCAGCCCTCGAAGATCGCCTCGCTGATCAAGGCCATCGAAGAGAAGGCCAAGGAAAAGGAAGCCGCCACCCCGGCCGCCGAAGCAGCCCCCGTGGCCGCCGAAGCCGCCACCCCGGCCGCCGAAGCAGCCCCCGTGGCAGCCGAAGCCGCCGCACCGGCAGCACCCGCGGCCCCGGCCGCGGTCTGAAATTGAAATCTCAAGTCTCAATTTTCAGATCTGAAATTTCAGATTGGAATTGAGACTGAAGAAGCGTCTGACAGCCGGACTGCCTCGAAAGGGTTAAATCGCTCCAATGTGGGGCGGGCTCTCCGGCGAGACAAGTGGTTCGACACGATTGGGACACGACAAGTCCCGGAGAAGAAGTCATGGCAGAATTTGCAGCAGAGATCAAGGATCTGGGCGACAAGGTTGTTGCCCTCACACTGAAGCAGGCCGTTGAGCTTGCGGCCTACCTCAAGGAAACCTACAACATCGAGCCCGCCGCCGGTGCTGTGATGGCTGCCGGCCCCGCGGCCGCCCCGGTCGAAAAGGCTGAAGAGAAGACCAACTTCGACGTCGTCCTGACGGCGGTCGATCCGGCCAAGAAGATCGCGACGATCAAGGTCGTTCGCGAAGCCACTGGCCTCGGTCTGAAGGAAGCCAAGGACCTGGTCGAGGGCGCGCCCAAGATCGTCAAGGAAGCCCTTCCCAAGGCCGACGCCGAGAAGCTCAAGAAGCAGCTCGAAGAGCAGGGCGCCAAGGTCGAGCTCAAGTAACTCGATCCTCGCTCAACGAATTCAGCAAGGGCACGGCAGTAGCCGTGCCCTTGCTGCGTTGGCACCCCCTTTTCGACTCGCACTTGAGTCTGGTTCAGTTTTCGTGAAGAACGGAAATCCCTCGCATTTATCGTTGTGGTGGCGAGGTCGTGAAGCTAGTATGCCCCTCGTACACAGTGTCTGCGGTGTTCGTGATTGGAAGCACAATTTGGTCGAACCGATGTGCAAACCCATGGGCAGCCGCCGGTCGGCTGCAAGCTCGTGGCGATGGCGTTGGGTCCGCGAAAGTGGAAACCATCGCCGGGCCAAAGACGAGGTAGCAAAAGCCCGGTAGAGACGAGGGAAACCTCGATCGGCAACGCCCACTTTTATTTCACTATAGGGTTTGACTAACAACGCTTCACACGGCACATGCGGATCCTGTCGTACGTTTTCTCACGGCAAGTCGCGTCCAGCGCATGGTGGCAGATTCAACTGCCTTGATCATTTCGGTCACGCGCTGGCTTTAGCGTGATGCCACATGGGTCTTGGAATCTCGACCTTCGGATATGATTCGTCATCCTGGTTTCTGTAATGTGCATTGACGTGACGCTCATTCCTGGCTGCATCTCAGATTGACACCCCCAACTCACCCCTTTAGACTCCGATTCGTCATGTTCAGCGGCATACTCGGCAATCTGGACGCTAATATCTAGCCGCGGCGGTAACGCCCCTCCGGGGCTCGCACGCGGCCATTCCTTCTCGATGTCGTCCGTTTTTCTGTGAATCCCGATTCGTCAATCAGCAGAAGAGGCAAACTATGGAAGCAATCGTAACACGTTATCGCACCCACACCTGCGGACAGCTCCGCAAGTCTGATGTGGGCTTTGAGATCAGACTGGCCGGCTGGGTCCATTCCTATCGCGACCACGGCGGGCTGGTCTTCATCGACCTGCGCGACCGCGACGGGTTGACCCAACTCGTCTTTGACGCCGACCTTTGTGGCCAGGCGATCCACGAAGAGAGCCGCAAACTCCGCTCCGAATGGGTCATCAGCATCAGTGGCACCGTGACCGCTCGCGGCGAAGGGTTGGTCAACGCCAAGCTTCCCACCGGCGAGATCGAAGTTCGCGTCAAGACGATGGACATTCTGTCGGTCAGCCCGACGCCGCCGTTTGTTCCGGATGAACATGATAAGGTGGCCGAAGAACGCCGCCTGGAATATCGCTATCTGGATCTTCGGCGTCCCAGTATGCAGGACACTCTCCGCACGCGCTATCGCGTCACCAAACTGATGCGCGACTATCTCGGCGACCTGGGTTTCTGGGAAATCGAAACTCCGTTCCTCGGTAAGAGCACCCCCGAAGGCGCCCGTGATTTTATCGTCCCCAGCCGCCTCATGCCGGGGAGTTTCTACGCGCTGCCGCAGTCGCCGCAGCTCTTTAAGCAGCTTCTGATGGTTGCCGGCTGCGACAAGTACATGCAGATCGTCCGCTGCTTCCGCGATGAAGACCCCCGCGCCGACCGCCAAGCCGAGTTCACCCAGCTTGACGTGGAGATGAGCTTTATCGACGTTGAGAACATCACCTCCATCATGGAAGGCCTCCTGCGCCGCATGTGGAAGGAGATCCTCGGCAACGACATCCCCAACCCCATCCGCCAGATGGAATACGACGAGGCGATGGACAAGTACGGCTCCGACCGCCCCGACCTGCGCTTCGGCATGCAACTGACCAACATCACCGACCTGGGTCAGAAGACCGACTTCGGCGTCTTTAAGAATGCCCCGCTGGTCAAGTGCATCGTCGTTCCCGGCGGCGGCAAGATGACCCGCAAAGAGACCGACGCCCTGGCCGAATGGGCCAAGGGTTTTGGCGCTAAGGGACTGGCCGTCACCAAGGTGATTGCCACGGGCCTGGATACCGGCGTCGCCAAGTTCCTGGCTCCGATCGCCCAGGAGTTGATCGCCCGCACCGGCGCTAACGACGGCGACCTCCTCTGCTTTGCGGCCGACAAGTCCAAGATCGTTCACAAGGTGCTGGGCGAGCTTCGCCTCAAGATGGCTCGGGATCTGAAGATCACCCCCAGTTGCGAGTTCGCCTGGGTCTGGGTCGTCAACTTCCCGCTGTTCGAATGGGATGACCAGGAGCAGCGCTTCACCTCCACCCATCACCCCTTCACCGCGCCGCTGGATGAGGACCTGCCCAAGATGGACAGCCGCGACCGCGCGGTGGTTGAGTCGATCAAGAGCAAGGCCTACGACATCATCGTCAACGGCTCCGAGATCGGCGGCGGTTCCATCCGCGTCCACCGCATGGACACGCAGCAGAAGGTCTTCAGCCTGCTGGGCATCGACGACGCCGCCCAGCGACTCAAGTTCGGCTTCCTGCTGGACGCTCTGAGCTTCGGCGCACCCCCGCATGGCGGCATCGCCCTGGGCGTGGATCGCCTGGTGATGATCCTCAAGGGCATCTCCAACATCCGCGACGTCATCGCCTTCCCGAAAACCCAGAGCGGCGCCGACCTCATGACCGGTGCCCCGTCGACGATCGACGACCGCCAACTCAAGGAAGCCAACATCCGCTCCGTCCTGCCTCCGGCCCCCGAGCCGAAGGTATAGAGCGGGCGAGTTATCGCCAACGAAACGGAGGCGTGCCTCCGGAACGAGGCACGCCTCTTTCTCTGGCGAGCAGGGTTGCTCGGATCAGATGCGGAGTCGGCGCTGCGCAGCACCACGCCGCGCACGCACTTAAGAAAGTAGGTCACCGGCAGCAGGCCGCCGATCAGGTAGAGCGGCCAGGGCATCTCTGAGCGTGGGAAGACAAATCCGCTGAGCAGCACCGATGGCAGCATGATCAGGGACGAAAACTGCATCGCCTGTAGCTGCGTCTTGGCGAGCGTGGAGATCAAGAGGCCCAGCCCCAGTACGGTGATGATGAACAGGCCGCTGAGGGCGAACAGCAGGATCAGGCTGCCTTGGATGGGCACGCCGAAGAGGCCCACCATATCGCAACGGCCGCGATCACGACGACGATCAGGACAGTTCGCATGGATTCAACCTACAGGTTGGCCCGCACGGGTGCAAGTCACGGCAGGAGTCGGGCGGGCGGTGCCGCTGACCCGATGCGGTCCATGACGCCCTGCTCGCTGAGCACTGGCACGCTGAGCTTGACGACGAACTGCTCGACCTCGCTACAGACGATCCGCTCCATCATCCCCGTGATGACCACTCTTTTCCTCGACAGTGACGGCGAGGCTGGCCGCTTGGTTCCGCTGCAAGCCCTTCGCGTCACTATCCTTTTGGCACGGAGATCTCGAGGTGAATCTGACGCCTCGCATCGTTAACTGTACTCGCGATTGCCTTGGCCCTGTCGCGTGTTGCGGCCTCGACCTTCTTTACATCCAGCGACCTTTCGAGCCGTCTCAGGGTATCTCTTAGACTTTCGATTGCGTCCTTCGCGCTCTGCATGATGTCCGGCGCGTCGGCCACCGGGAGCCTCGTCTTCACCAACTCCTCGCTCAGGAGGGTCCGCAGGGTGTCATAGATTGCAACGGGCGTATGAATTTGAGTCATCATGCCGATTGAGCCTACGAACCCCCACAGCATGTGGTGTTGCCCGTCACGTGCTGTTACGCGAACGCCGCCCACGACAGGTTCGAATACGACCTCCGCGAGAAGTCGTCGGTTCGGATGGATGTCCGCAGTCGTGAAGCTGTCACCCGCAGCCTCGGCCTGCTGATCGTACGTTTTTCCAAACAGCGTCTCCAGTTCGTCCATGATGCACTCCTATAGCATTTGTATGAAGTCTCGTTCAGACAGGATCTCGATCGGACTGCCCGCCTGAACCAACTGCTCGGCTTTGGTTGTTTTGACGCTCTTGAAACCTGCCTCGTAACCGGCGTAGCCGTTTTGTCCCAATACGAGGTAGTCAGTGGTCTTCTTTACGGTGTTGTCGCACGTTCCGGCACGGTCGACAACGGACTGCATCGCTGCTGTTCGTAGCATACCGCTCATCGCGCCCGTGAATGCGAAGCTCTTGTGAAAAAACGGATGGTCTGGGTCTACTACCGCGTCTGGCGAAGGAACGATCTCGCTTGCTGTGCTTCGATGCCGCTCGTGGCAGCCACGAGGCTGTCCGGATGGCCCACAGCACGCCAGATATCCACCTGTGTAGAGGCGGCCGGCTTGCAGCCCTTGAAGACAATCAAGATCGTGCACGCTCGTGATTCCAAGTTGCCTACACGCCTGAATCGCCACGTGCGAGCAGGCGCGAGCATCCTCTAGTGCGTTATGGTGCGTGAATTTAAGGCCGAGAAACGACGCAATGTGGCTGAGCGCATAGGTCGGATGGTCTGGCCATGCTGCCTTCGCCAATATCCTTGTGCAGAGATAACTAACGTTTGGGTAGGTGGCAGCAGCGCGGTCTAGCGAGTGCCGCACTACGCTCAAATCAAATGATGCATTGTGGGCAACGAGTGGCCCAGCCACCTTGGCCAGGAGCGTAGGCCAGAACTCGATGAAACATGGCGCGTCCTTCACGGCGTCCGGCGTAATACCATGGATAGAAATATTGAAAGGGTCGAAGTCCAGCGGGTCGGGTCGAATGAGTTGATGGAAGGCATCTACAATTTGGCCCTTTTCTACGACTACGACTCCAACCGAGCAGGCCGAATCCCTTCTGGAGTTGGCGGTCTCAAAATCAATGGCAGTGAAGGTCATGTTTCGACTCCTACCCAAGTGTTGGCGAACAGATGGCTCTCATGGTGCACTGCCGGGGCTGGGTGTCAAGGAGCGGGTTCCATGTTTGCGACACGCGTCACGCGTTTGTGCATTGTCCTCTGATTCAGGAAGGGTTACCGTCCTCTTCAAGTCCATGATGTCTCGCCCCGTGGCATGTAATCGGTCGGCATGACCTCAGAATAGTGATTGCCCGTCAGGAGGTGGCAGGGAAGCCCGCGACATCTTTCCGGGCTCGTCACCAATGAGCCTCAGAAACTCGTCTAGGCTGAGAACCCGCGTTCCGTACTGCCTGGCCTTATCAAGTTTTGATCCTGCCTTTTCTCCCGCGATCAGCATCGTCGTGTTCCCGCTTATACTGTCGGCCACGGTACCGCCATAGAGCCTTATGAGAGCGTGGACGTCATCTCGCGTATAGCCAGAAAACGAGCCAGTCACGACGATCGTTTGGCCGGACAGTGTCGCGTGTTTTGCGTGCGTTCGGGCCTCTGTCATGCGCACCCCGGCGGCTCTGAGTTCCTCGAGTGTCCGGCGGCCAGCCGCGGACGATAGGAATGCTTTGAGGCTCTTGGCCACGGCCATGCCGCATGCCACTGTGACGACAGATTCACGTGGTGCAGCCAGCAGTCTTGCCGTGAGAGGATAGGCCTCTACAAGAGCCTGACGTTCGTTGAGACCGATATAGACCGCTTGGTCTTTTATGAGTTTCTGCTTCGCCCTGTTGCTCATCGCGTCAAGAACATCTCGCGTATTGGTGAACTCTTCTGCGACGTTTGGCTTCGCAGCAACGATCTCCTTCAGCTTCTCATAGAACTGATTAGCGGTCTTCTCGGCTTCCGCACCAAGGCCGAGCGCCTTCCAGAAGTCTGTCTCAGTTGCGGCCAAGAGCGTGTCCAGTTGTCTGGCCCAATCCGCAATGCGTTTGGCATATGTCTCGCCGACACCGCGTATGGCAATGGCTGCTAGTACCTTGGCGAGCCCCGCATCCTTTGATCCTCCAATCGCGGTCACGATCTTCGTCGCGACGACGGTGCCAATCTTCTGCATCCGAGTCCCGCCCTTCCGATCGCTGACCTCCCGTTTGAGGTCTGCGATGTCGGGTATCTGGAGCGAGTACAGATCGGCGTAGTGGTGCAGCTTACCAGTATCGACCAGGCAGGAGATGATCTCCGGGCCAAGTCCTTCGATGTTCATCTGTCTGCGGGCGCAGTACCAACGCAAGCGTTCTTTCAACTGGGCAGGGCACTCAGGGTTGATGCAAACCACAAATGGCGGTTCTACTTCGACTTGTTGGCTGCAGGATGGGCACTTCGCCGGCGGGGCGATCTCCTGCGCATCCCTGGACCGCTTCTCGGGCACCGCCTGCACGATGTAGGGGATGATCTCCCCGGCCTTTTCGAGGATCACGCGGTCATGGACGTGCAGGTCCAGTGAGCGGATCTGGTCGATGTTGTGCAGGCTGGCCCGGCGGACGGTGGTGCCGGCTACGTCCACGGGTTCGAGCTCGGCGACGGGGGTGAGGGTTCCGCCTTTGCCCACCTGCCAGGTGACGGCGTTCAGAGTCGTCTCCACCTGGTCGGGCGGATATTTGTACGCGATCACCCAACGAGGGCTTTTGGCGGTGTAGCCCAAGGACTCACGCTGGGCGAAATCGTTCACCTTGATCACCAGGCCGTCGGTCTGGTAGGCCAAGGTCGAGCGGAGTTTGGCGAACTGGTCGATCCAGGCCACGACCTCGTCGGCCGAGCCCACTCGGCGCATGTGCTGAGCCACGGGCAGATGGAGTTTCTGCAGCAGTTCCAGCCAGTGCCAGTGGTCGGTGATGTCCACGCCGGCAACCGCGCCGGTGCCGTGGGCGGTGAAGCGAAGCTTACGCCGGGCGACCACCTTGGAATCCAGTTGCTTAAGCGTCCCGGCCGTCGCGTTACGCGGGTTTTTCATCGGGGCCTCGCCGGCGCCCGCGAGTTCTTCGTTCATGGCGGCGAAGTCGAGGTTGTCCATATAGATCTCGCCACGGACTTCCAGCACGTCCGGGGTGGCGATGCCGGGGACGGCTGGCAGGCGAAGGGGGATGGCTTTGATGGTGCGGACGTTGGCGGTGATGTTGTCGCCGCGCCGGCCGTCGCCGCGGGTGGCGGCCAGCACCAACGCGCCTTTCTCATATCGGAGCGAGACGGCGACGCCATCGACCTTGGGCTCCATGACGTACTCGATGGTCTGGCCGGGAAGGGCCTTGCGGACGCGCTGGTCAAACTCCTTCACCTCGGCGGCCTCGTAGGTGTTGTCGATGCTGGTCATCCGCACCGCATGGATCACCGACTCAAACCCGGCGATGGGAGCCCCGCCGACCCGCTGCGACGGGGAGTCGGGGGTGGCGAGCTCGGGGTGCTGAACCTCAAGGTCGGTCAGCTCCTTCATGAGCCGGTCATATTCCTGATCGGTTACCTCGGGCCGGGCCAGGACGTAGTACTGGTAGTTGGCGCGATCGAGCTTCTCTCGCAACTCCTGGATGTGCTGCTGCGCATTGGTTTTCATGTGCCTTCCCTCTTTGCGACGGTATGCTCCCCGAACGGCCGGCCGCGGGCAAGGCAGGAACGCAGGAGGGATTCGACGCCACTGAGTGCCCGGATCAGACGCAGTCCTGTTACCCCACGGGTTGCAAAGGCTTTTCACTGCCTTCGCGAGCCACTTTCCGCCGCCGATAGCAGTACCACACCACAATGCCGTTCAGCAGAATTGGCACCCCAAACGGAATTGCCTGGAACCACAGCGGATCTTCCACATCTCGACACCTCGCAATGGAAAGAGTGCCGCTGAACCACCCTCGCCCGGAATAGTGGCTGCGAAACTGCCTCTGCGCCTTCTGCCAGTACGTCAGCGGAGGCGGCCCGTAATTGAGCGACACCCCGGCAGCCAGCACACGCTTCGCATCAGGATAGTAAAGCCAGCCCGCCGTTTGCGCGGTGGCCGGGGATGCGGGAACAACGCCTCGTATCACAACAAAGTTGGATCGGCCTGTCACCGGATTCACCGCTTGTCCCGCCAGGTAAGGCCCCAAGGCCTGACTGCGTCAGACTCCCGTCAGCAAGCGTGTAACCCAAAAGCTGGTCTCCGTTCGGATACTTCTCAAGATCAACCGGGGCCGTGTGTCCGAGATTGTAGAGTTCGATCAGGCCAAGTAGCGACTGTGGCACTGCGGAATGCCACGGCGCATAGGTGGTGCTCTGCTTGGCGGACGCCCCCCACACCAGCGCGCACAGCAGCCCAAACAGCACTCCCCAGGCAAGCCAGAACGCCACGTCCTCCCGAGTCAGGTCCGGCCGTACCGGTCTCGTGCGATAATCCAGTGTCTTGGGCATGATTAATCCAGACGCAACCGGGTCAGGGATCGCGCACCAGAAAACAGGCCGCGACTCAATTCAATAGGCCGCATCCCTTGGCCTCATTCTCACGGCACAATCTTCGTCGCCGGGTCGCTCCACTGCCCTTGCCCCGCCGCGTCAATCGCCGCCACGCGGAACCAGACGCGCTGGCCGCTGGTGGCCGCCAATATCGACGCTATAACTCTTATTACGTTTTGCCACAGCTCTCTTCTCTTTGTCTCTGTGATTGTCAAAACTGTGTGGGAAGGATCACACACCAGATGGTCCGAGTCAAGGGGCAGGAGGGCAGGGCAATCGCGAGTGGTGGAAGTCGGATGTCTTCGCACCGCGACTACAAAGTCGCGGCTACGTAGAAGCGACTTTGTAGTCGCTTTTCAACCATACAACCAGACCACGAGGGCTACTCGCGATTGCCCTGGGGCAGGGCGGAGTCCCAGCGTGGCCGCTCCTTCTTGCTCGTTACCGCATCCACTGGATCCATCCAATTC
>JBBQTU010000103.1:0-14309 GCA_038213005.1 Tepidisphaerales bacterium
TTCCCGGAGTGCCGCGATCACTTGTATCGCAGCACCCCGGAATCGGCCGCTGTCTCATGCTGAAGAGCCGTCGCTTACACGGCGGGCACCGAAACGGTACTCCCGTTGATAGTAACCGAACCGGCACCGCCCGTACCGGCCAGAAGCCGGCCCTCTACCACGGACCCCGTGTTCACCGTGATGGTCACAGCGGCAAGAATATTGCCCTTGAAGATAGTCGTCGTGTCGACGGTCGCCGAGCTCCCGACCTGCCAGAAGACATTGCTCGCCTTGGCGCCGTTGGTCAGGATCACCTGGGACGCAGGCCCCGTGGTAAGTGTGGACCCCATCTGGAAGATAAAGATCGCATTGGGATCCCCCTCGGCGTCCAGGGTCACGTTGTTGCTGGGGCCGGCACCTGAAATCAATACCGAGGTTGAGTTCGTGTACAGCCCCGGGGTGAAGGTCAGCCCGCCCATGTTGCCAGGCAGGGATACAGGAGTAACCGAACGGCTCACGGCATCGTTATACGCGGCCAACAGGGCTGCCTGGGCGTCGATGATAGCTTGATCATTGACGTGGATGTTCCCGGTCAGATCTGATGGCAGAACTCCCTGCGAAGTTCCCGGATGCAGCCCCACATCTCCGTCGATGTGGACGATACCGGTAGTGCTGATCGCAGCGGTGGCCATCACCGCGAAGGCGCCGGCCGCCCCGAGGTTGATGGAGGCTTGCGCGATCTGTGTTCCGGTCGTAAATGTCCAACCGAAATTGCCGACCATGGCGTTGCCAGCCAAGTCCTTGACCCCGCTGGTTATGGTCGCCGCAAACGTGGTACTGGGGGCAAAATAGCCCGTTGGCGTGAAGGTGATGGTGTTACTTGGTGCATCATACAGCACCGCCCCCGCAACAGGATTGTTGGCCGGATCTCTTACGGTGAAGTTTCCGGTGAGGGTCAGAGGGTCCATCGGCTCACTGAAGGTCGCGGCAACCGTGTGATTGATCGCCACGTTGGTCTTTCCGTTGATGGGGCTGATGGAGGTGACGGTCGGGGCGATGGTGTCCAGCGCCGCGGCGGTCGTAAACGACCAGACAAAATTGCTCGCGATGGCGTTGCCCGCCAGGTCCTTGACCCCGGTGGTCACGGTGACGGTATAGGTGGTGCCGTCCGCCAAGGGGGCGTCGGGCGTGAAGGTCATTGTGTTGCCCGCGTAAGCCACAGTCCCGCTGATCAGGACAAGGGCGGGGTCTGTCACGGTCACGTTGCCGGCGATGGTCGTGGTGGAGTCCATGGCCTCGCTGAAGGTAGCGGCAATCGTTGTGTTCGCGGGGACGTTGGCCGCATCAGTTGCCGGGCTCGTGGAAACCACGGTCGGGGCAGTGGTGTCCAGCGCCGCAGCAGTCGTAAACGACCAGACGAAGTTGCCAGCCATGGCGTTACCCGCCAGATCCTTGACTCCGGTGGTCACTGTGACGGTATACGTGGTGCCGTCCGCCAGGGGGGCATCGGGCGTGAAGGTCATCGTGTTGCCCGCATAAGCCACAGTCCCGCTGATCAGGACAAGGGCGGGATCTGTTACCGTCACGTTGCTGGCGATGGTCGTGGTGGGGTCCATGGCCTCGCTGAAGGTGGCGGCGATAGGTGTGTTCGCGGCGACGCTCGTTGCATCATTTGCCGGGTTCGTGGAAGTCACGGTCGGGGCGATGGTGTCCGCGGTCGTAAACGACCAGACGAAGTTGCTCGCCATGGCGTTACCCGCAAGATCTTTGACCCCGGTGGTCACGGTGACGGTATACATGGTGCCGTCCGCCAAGGGGAAATCGGGCGTGAAGGTCATGGTGTTGCCGGCGTAAGCGACGGTGCCGTTGAACATGGCAAGGGAGGGATCTGTCACGGTCACATTGCCGGCGATGGTCGTGGTGGGGTCCATGGCCTCGCTGAAGGTGGCGGCGATAGGTGTGTTCGCGGCGACGCTCGTTGCATCATTTGCCGGGTTCGTGGAAATCACGGTTGGGGCGATGGTGTCCAGCTCGGCGGCGGTCGTAAACGACCAGACGAAGTTGCTCGCCATGGCGTTACCCGCAAGATCTTTGACCCCGGTGCTCACGGTGACGGTATAAGTGGTGCCGGATGCCAGGGGAAAATCGGGCGTGAAAGTCATGGTGTTGCCGGCGGAAGTCACGGTGCCGTTGAACATGGCAAGGGAGGGATCCGTCACGGTCACATTGCCGGCGATGGTTGTGGTGGGGGCCATGGCCTCGCTGAAGGTGGCGGCAATAGGTGTGTTCGCGGCGACGCTTGTTGCATCATTTGCCGGGTTCGTGGAGATCACGGTCGGGGCGATGGTGTCCAACTCGGCGGCGGTCGTAAACGACCAGACGAAGTTGCTGTCCATGGCGTTACCCGCCATATCCTTAACCCCGGTGCCCACGGTGACGTAATAGGTGGTGGCGGATGCCAGAGGGGCATCAGGTGTGAAGGTCATGGTGTTGCCCGCGGAAGTCACGGTCCCGCTGATAAGGACAAAGGCGAGATCTGTCACGAACACATTGCCGGCGGTGGCCGTGGTGGGGTCCATGGCCTCGCTGAAGGTGGCGGCGATAATTGTGTTCGCCGCGACGCTCCCCGCATCAGTTACCGGGTCTGTAGAAATCACCGTCGGGGCGGTGATGTCCAGCGTTTCGAAGTTTATGATCGTGACTTGTTCAGGCTGGCGGAAAGCGTTGTTGTCCGCATTCAGGAGCGTGTCAAACTGCGGGCCGCCGTCGAAAAGCACTTTTTTATAAAACACGGCGCGATTGCCGCTCTCACCGGCCACGCCGACTTGGAGAGTGTCGTCGGACTCCCCCAACGAGATCGAAACTGGCCCGCGAAAGCGGGTAGCTTTGCCCAAGGGGTCGCCGTGGGTATCGATCTGAACGAGGTCACGGCCGTGCCCGGTTTGCACGTTCACGGCGCGCTGGAAGATCGAGTCGTCGATCGTGATCGTATTTGATTCCTCTCCAGTGGTGATGAAAGTCTTCCCCTGAACTTGCACCGACTGCAGGGCAACGTTCCCTCCGTTGGTCCACGGCTCGATCCTCAGATCCCCGCCGATGGTGGTATCTGTAAGCCTGGTGATGGGCCGGCTGAACACCTGCAGAGTTTGTGCAATATGCACGCTGTTGAGCGTAAGGCGTCGCTGGCCGCGTACTACAACGTTGCCCGGAAGGCTCACGTTATTCATGGCCACCTTGTCGCGGCCGGCCCCCATGCGGATCTCGACGCTACCTGTTATGCCGCTGAAGACCACTGGTGCGGCCGCGTCGTTAATGGCGGTGCCTCTGACTCCGGAAATGCGCACCTGATCGGGGCTCAGCCCGGCCTGATCGATGACAATGAAGTTCGCTGCCACGTCACCCACGATCATCAGGTTCCCACCCGATACAGCCGCAAACACGGTCCCGGATAGCAATTGCCGTGGTTCGAGGGCTTCAAGCGAGGGACGTGCCGGACGCTTGATGTTGTTCGTTGACGATCCTGTGGATCCCGTGTGGCGCAGTACTGGTCTCATGCGAGGCTCCTATGTATGGACATTCGCAGCCGAATGTCCTTGGCCAGGCCGTGAACGCCACGCCCCGAGACCCAAAAAAAACGACGTGGCCCAAAACCCAAAGGTCTTCAGCCACGTCGGTTTACTATATAACGGGTCTCCCAAACATCTGGGCTGCCCTTTATCCAGTCATCCAACTCAGGGCCTGAACCGAGTTCTCGGGCTCCATGCTTGAATGACTATAGGCCCACCTGCGCGGAAAGCAAGCAAATTTTTATAGCAATTGCTCAGTCCGGTTGCCATCGCGACCCGACTCGCCGGGATCGGGGCCTCCACGCGATCACTTACGCGACGGGCAACAAGACCCTGCTCGCGTTAACAGTCACCGAGCCGTTTGAGTTCGACCCGCCCAGCAACCGGCCCCTTACAACGGACCCGGTGTTAACCGTGATCGACACAGCGGCAAGGATATTGCCCTTGAAGATCGTCGTTGTGCCCAAGGTGGCTGAAGTCCCGACCTGCCAGAAGATATTGCTGGCCTGGGCCCCGCCCGCCAGGATCACTTGGGCGCCCGGCCCTGTGGTAAGTGTGGAGCCCATCTTAAAGATGAAGATCGCGTTGGGGTCGCCCTGGGCGTCTAAAGTGACGTTGTTGCCCGGCCCCGAACCTTGGATCAACACCGAGGTCGAGTTCGTGTACAGCCCCGGGGTAAGAGTCAGCCCGCCCAGGTTGCCGGGCAGGCTTATGGAATTGACCGAACGGCTTACCGCATCGTTGTATGCCGCCAGCAGATCAGCCTGAGCCGCCACGATCGTCGGATCATCGACGTGGATGGTCCCGTTCACCTGTGCCGGTGGGATGCCCTGCGAACTGCCCGGATTCAGCCCCACATCGCCGTTAATCTGGGTGGTGCCAGTGCTGTTGATCGAGGCGGTCGCCATCACCGCAAAGGCCGCGGCCGCCCCAAGGTTGATGGGCATTTGCGCCAGGTAGTTGGGTTCGAAGTTCACGATCCCAACTCGCAAAGGCCGGCTGAAAACGGTGTTGTTCGCCTTGGCCAGCGTGTCAAAGCCCACTCCCCCGTCCAGATTCACGCTCCTGGCAAACACAGCGTGGTTCCCGGCCTGGCCCGTCACGCCGAGCTGGAGAATGTCCCTGTTGGCCCCCAGCAGGACCGACACCGGGCCGTGGAATTCGGTGGGCGACCCCATAGCGTCTCCGTGGCCTTCGATCTGAACGATGTCATTGCCCAGCAACGTTTGCAGCCCCACAGAGCCCTGGAAATTCGAGTCGTCGATGGTGAACGTATCGGACGCGATCCCACCGACAATGCGGGTGTTCCCCTGGACGTTCACCGCTTGCAGAGCGACATTCCCGCCGCCAGAGGCCGACAGGATCGTCAGGTCCGTGCCGACGGTGGTATCGGTGAGCCTGGTGTTGTTCTCACTGGAGATATTCAACAATTGTCCGACATGCACGTTAGTGAGCGTGAGACGTTGCTGCCCCTTGACCAGAAGGTTGCCTGGGAGGCTCAGGTTGTTCATGGCCACCTTGTCAACGCCGTCTCCCATCGCGATCTTGACGCGGCCGGTCACGCCGTTTATGACGACTGGAGTGACCTGCGAGTTGATGGCGGTGCCACTGACTCCGGAGATGCGGACCTGCCCGGCGCTAAGTCCCGCTTGATCCAGAACGATGGTGTTGTCCGCCGCATCGCCCAGGATGATCAGGTTGCCAGCCGTTACAGATGCAACGACGTTCCCGGAGAGCAATTGCCGGGCTTCGAGGCCTTCCAGCGTTGGACCTGCCGAGGCCTTCTCGCGGTTGATGTTCTTCGCCGACGCTTGACTTGATCCCGTGTGTCGCGGTGTACGCTTCATGGTTCCCCCTTTATGGATGTTCTTAGTCGAATGTCCTGGAGGACCATAGGCGTGCGGGCAAGAAAGGCGAGCAGGCTCTGCTGATGGCGAGCAGACGCCCCAGTTCCGTACGTCGCATTCTGCCCTCCCCGGGGCATCGAACATTTCATCGCATCTGCGGGATGACCGACGCTGAAGCCGTTGGTATAAATGCCATCCAGACGCGACATTGGCTCGCCGTGCCAGCCACTCGCGAATTTCCGGCAGGTGTCGAAGAACGAGCGGTTGTTTTTGAAAACAAAACGAGGGTTCACTCGCATGAAAGTTCATGAGTATCAGGCCCGGCAACTTCTCTCTGATGCCGGCATCGCGTTTCTTCCCTCGGTCGTCGCCCGCTCCGCCGACGAAGCCGCCGCAGGCTACACGCAGCTCGGCTCGCCCGTCGCCGTCGTCAAGGCCCAGGTCTACGCCGGCGGCCGAGGCAAAGCCGGTTTCGTCCGCATCGTGAAGTCCGCCGACGAAGCCCGCGCCGCCGCCGAATTCATGCTCAGCCATCGCATGACCTCCCCCCAGACGCCCCCCGAAGGAATCCCCGTGCAGGTCCTGATGGTCACCCCGGCCGTCGACATCGCACACGAGTACTACCTCGGCGTCACCCTCGACCGTGGCCGCGGCTGCACCACCCTCATCGCGTCGGCCGAGGGCGGCGTTGAGATCGAGCAGGTCGCCGCCACTCATCCCGACAAGGTCCTCAAAGAACCCACCCATCCCCTGATGGGCATCCAGCCCTATCAGGCCCGCGAGATCGCCCGTCAACTCGGCTTCACCGAAAAACGCGCCGCAGAAGCCGCCAGCCTGATCCTCGCCCTCGGCCGCGCCTTCGTCCGATACGATGCCTCGCTGGCTGAGATCAATCCGCTGGTCGTCACAAAAGACGGCCGCCTCCTCGCCCTCGACGCCAAGATGACGTTCGACGACAACGCCCTGTTCCGCCACAAAGACGTCGCCGCCATGGCCGACACCTCACAGGAAAACCCGCTGGACGTTCGCGCTAGCGCCGCCCAACTGAACTACATCGCCCTTGACGGCACGATCGGCTGTCTCGTCAACGGTGCCGGCCTGGCCATGGCGACGATGGACATCATCAAGCTCCACGGCGCTGAGCCGGCCAACTTCCTGGACGTCGGCGGCTCGGTAACCCCCGAAGGCGCCATCGAAGCCTTCCGCATCATTCTGTCCGACAAGAAGGTCAAAGGCGTGATGGTCAACATCTTCGGCGGCATCGCCAAGTGTGACGTCATCGCCGCAGCCCTCGTCGCCGCCGGCCGCGAACTGAAATTCAAAATCCCCGTGGTCGTGCGCCTGGAAGGCACCAACGTCGAAAAGGCCCGGCAGATACTCGCCGACTCTCACGCCGAGCTGCCGACCCTGATCGTCGCCAGCGACCTGACCGACGCCGCCCAGAAAGTCGTCGCCGCCGTCGCCGCATAGCCGCGGTGAGTGACCGCAGTAGAATTGCAGCGCATCACTCGATGCCAAAGTGTAAGCTAGTGTGCTGCGGCCGAAGCACATCAACATGGGTGGCATGCTCAGGCCGGTACTCCGGAAGGCATGGGGCGGACCTCATGGCCATCTCGGAGTACCGATCTGGCCATGGCACCCCGATTTTAAGTTGGCATCAGTGCGACACAGTACACTAGAATGGCATGGTCGGTTTGGCGCTCCAAGGTGACCATGCCATCCGAGAGGAGAACTGCCATGTCCAATATCACCGCATCTCAAGACCCCATAACCCGCCCGGTCTTCGCCACCCTCTCCATCCTGATCGCCATCGCCATCGCCCTCACCTGGCTGATCTCCCTCATCGCCGTCTGGGGCGGCGCATCCCCGGCCGGCGCTGGCGTGGCCCTCCTGCTGACCATCCCCGCCGGCGCCGTCGGTGCGGGCATCGCCATCCTCACCCTCATGTTCCGCGGAGAGAACAAGAAGATCGTCCAATACGGACTCTGGCTCAATGGCCTGCTCGGCTTCTTCGCCTTCCCCCTCATGATGACCGTGCTGCTGGGCTTGTGAGGCCTCAGTGGTGTGATTCGCAGGATCGGTGAAGCAAGTCAGCTCTCTTGTCCCCTCCCCCTTGGGGGAGCGCTAGGGAGGGGGGTTGCCCCGCCAGCCGGATTCGCCTCTTCGTGTGGACGTCACCAAGCCTGTCACTCGGGGCACTTATGCATTCGTAGGAGGTGGACTAACCCGCATTCGTAGGAGGTGGACTCACCGGACGTCGCTCAAACAACTGCCGCACATCCGGCCGCATAAAAATATCATTGATCTCAGGAATGGTCGCCATCGCATCCACCGTGCGATCGAGCTGCTCCTCAGGATCGGCGTCCATATCGACAAAGAGTTGCCGCTTGCCTTTGAAGCAAGCTAACCCACCACCCGCGCCGCCCAAGTGGACGTGCCGCACGTCCAGCCCAAGCCGATGGGCAACCTCCAGCAGCGCCTCAAACGTGTTCAGGTTCATGACGTTTGGTCCTACGGAGTTTTCAGGACGGGAGTACCGCCCCCAACACTCATGAGCGTTTGCCTAAGTTCTATGCGTCGCCGAGCCCGTCGCCTTAGAAAAATGCACCCGGACGCGCCCGCCATCAAGCTCAACCCCCTTATCGTAGCCGAAATCGGCCTGCTGTGGCCAAAGAACGCACTATTCAAGAAAAGCGGCAGCGGCAGCGCAACTGGCACCGCGTTTGAAATAGAGATCCCCGTGGCCGCCTTGTGGCGGTCATCGATGGCCAAAAGCCATCCGACCCTCCGACCCTTCGTGCCTTCGACCATCCAAGCCTTCGTGTACAATCCCCCGGCCATGACCGACGGGAAGCTGACGCAAGAGCAGCGAGATCAAGTCACCGGGCTATACAACATGCTCGGCCAAGTCATGCTGCGCGACGCCATTCCCTTGCGCCGGCAGTTCCATACCATCCGCCACCGCATGCTCCTGGGGCAAGTCGCCGATGATCTCATCGCCCGCTTCCTCCGCGACGCCGAAGGCTCCATCGCCCTGCGCCAGCGCCGCCTTGAGAGCCGACCCACGATCACCTATCCCGAGCAGCTCCCTGTCTCCGCTCGCCGGGCCGACATCGCCGCCGCCATCCGCGACCACCAGGTTACCATCCTCTGCGGTGCCACCGGCTCGGGCAAGACAACGCAGCTACCCAAGATCTGCCTCGACCTCGGCCGTGGCATCGCCGGCACCATCGGCCACACCCAGCCCCGCCGCATCGCCGCCCGCAGCGTCGCCCAGCGTATCGCCAGCGAGCTATCCGTCCCGATCGGCTCGGCCGTCGGCTTCAAGGTCCGCTTCACCGACCAGGCTTCGCCGGGCACTCTCGTCAAGCTGATGACCGACGGCATCCTGCTCGCGGAGATCCAGTCCGACCGCCTGCTCTCCCAGTACGACACCATCATCATCGACGAGGCCCACGAGCGCAGCCTCAACATCGACTTCCTTATCGGCTACTTCAAACAACTCCTCCCGCGCCGCCCCGACCTGAAGCTCATCATCACCAGCGCCACAATCGCCCCCGAGCGTTTCGCCGCTCACTTCGACAAGGCCCCGATCCTCATGGTCGAAGGCCGCGCCTGGCCCGTCGAGGTGCGCTATCGCCCCCTGCGTGAGGAACTCGCCGAGGAGCTTGACAACCAGCAGACCGACGGCATCCTCCGAGCCATCGACGAACTGTGGCAGGGCGGGGCGGGCGCGGGCGATACCCTCATCTTCCTCGCCGGCGAGCGCGAGATCCGCGAGACCGCCGAGGCCCTGCAAAAACACCATCCCCGTGGCGTGGAGATCATCCCGCTCTACTCGCGCCTGTCGGCCGAGGAGCAGATGCGCGTCTTCTCCCCGCACGGACAGCCGCGTCTCGTCCTGGCCACCAACATCGCCGAGACCTCCCTCACCGTTCCCGGCATCCGCTATGTGATCGACCCCGGCCTCGCCCGCATCAGCCGCTACGCCGCCCGCGGCACCGTCCAGCGTCTGCCCATCGAACCCATCTCCCGCGCCAGCGCCGACCAGCGCAAAGGCCGCTGTGGCCGAACCTCGCCCGGCATCTGCATTCGCCTCTATCCCGAGGACCGTTTCCTCGCCCGCGACGAGTTCACCGATCCTGAAATAAATCGCACCCATCTCGCCAGCGTCATCCTGCAGATGAAGTCGCTGCGCCTCGGCCGCATCGAAGACTTCCCCTTCCTCGACCCGCCTGACTATCGCCAGGTGCGCGACGGCTATCAGACCCTGCACGAACTCGGCGCGATCGACGAGCAGAACGAACTGACCGACATCGGCCGCCTCTTGTCGCGACTCCCGGTCGACCCGCGCCTGGGGCGCATGCTCCTGGCATCCAAAGACCACGGCTGCCTCGCCGAAGCCTTGGTCATCGTCTCGGCCCTCTCCGTTCAAGACCCGCGTGAACGTCCGATGGATCAGCAGCAGGCCGCCGACGCCGCCCACCGCGACTTCCGCGACGAGGGCAGCGATTTCCTCTCGCTGCTGAAACTCTGGCAGTTCTACGAGCAGTCGCTCCGCCAGATGTCCGAGAACAAGGTGCGCAAACTCTGCCGTGACCGCTTCCTCTCCTTCCTTCGCCTCCGCGAATGGCGCGACATCCACTCGCAGCTCAAGGAACTCACCAGCGAGTTCGGCTGGCGCACAAGTCGTGAACCCGCCCGGCCCGAGGTCGTGCATCAGGCGCTATTGGCGGGCCTGATCAGCAATGTCGGCACGCGCGGCGATGATTTCGAATACCAGGGCCTGCGCGGCAAGCGATTCTTCATCTTCCCCGGCTCCAGCCAGTTCGAGAAAAAGCCCCAGTGGGTTGTCGCCGCCGAGATCGTCCAGACCTCGCGCCAGTATGCCCGCACCGTCGCCGCCGTTCAGCCTGAGTGGATCGAGCAGGCCGCCGCCCACATGGTACGGCGTGAATACGATGACCCCTCCTGGCAGCGCCGAGCGGCGCAGGTCATCGCCTACGAAAAAGTCTCGCTTCAGGGGCTCTGCCTGATCCCGCGCCGCAAGATCGACTACGGCCCGGTCGACCCCAAGACCAGCCGCGAACTGTTCATCCAGGGCGCGCTGATCCGCGAAGATTTTGACTGCGATGCCCCATTCTTTCGCCACAACATTCGCCTCCGCCGCGATGTCGAGATGCTCGAAGCCATGCAGCGACGCCATGATCTGCTGGTCGGCCCGCAGGCTATCTTCGATTTCTACGACCTGCGCCTTCCCGCGGCCGTCGTCTCGGGCGACTCCTTCACCCAGTGGCGGCGGGGGGCCGAGGAGAAAGATCGCCGCCTGCTGTTCATGCGGCCCGAGGACCTGCTCTGCAAATCTGCCGACCACCTGAGCGAAGCGCGCTTCCCAACCACGCTGCAGGTCGGCGATGCCCGCCTCGCCCTCCAGTACCGCTTCGACGTGACTGACCCCGCCGACGGCGTCAGCGTCGTTGTTCCCCTGTCGCTGCTCAACCAGTTCGACCCGCGTCAACTCGACTGGCTCGTCCCCGGCCTGGCTCAGGAGAAAATCGTCGAGCTGATCCGCCTCCTGCCCAAAGACCTGCGCGTGCAGCTTGTGCCCGCGCCGCAGTCTGCCGCCGCGGCGCTGGAGCATCTGCACTTCGGCGAAGGCGATTTCCGCCAGGTCGTCGCTCTGGCCCTGGGCAAGCAGATCGGCCAAATCATCAAGCCCGACCTTCTGCACGAGTCCCAGCTCGATCCCTATCTGCGCATGAACATCATGGTCGTCGATGAGCGGGGAAAGCTCATCACCCAGGGCCGCGACCTTGCCAAGCTCACCCACCAGCTCCGCGAGCAGACGCGCCAGGCGCTCCTGCGGCATAAGCACGCCTGGCACCGCGATGGCATCCGCTCATGGAACATCCCCGACCTGCCCGAGAAGGTCGAGTTTCACACCGGCGGACTCGCAGTCCAAGGCTTCCCGGCGCTCATCGACTGCACCAAGCATGTCTCCCTGCGCCTGCTGGAAGACAAGACCGCCGCCGAGCGCGAACTCCGCAAAGGCGTCCGCCGCCTGGCCATGATCTCACTCGAAGACACGCTCAACTGGCAGTTCAAGATACTCCCGCATCTCGACAAACTCGTCCTGCTCTACAAGCCCCTGGGCGACAAGCAGACCCTCCGCGACCAGTTCACTCTCTCCCTGGCCGACCACTTGATGTTCCCCGCCGGCGCCGCCCCCTTCCCCGCTGGCCACGCCGCGCCTTCTCCCCCCATCCGCACGCGCATGGAATACGAGCTTCGCCTCGATGCCGCCTGGAACGCCATGCGCCCCTCGGCCGAGCAGCTCGCCCAGTGGGCCATCGCCACCCTCGAAGCCCGCGTCGACGTCTCCAGCCGCCTCACCCAACCCTTCGCCCCGATGATCCACCCGCCCATCATCGAGATGCAGCAGCACCTCGCCGACCTGGTCGGCCCCGACTTCCTCTCCCGCACCCCCTGGCCCTGGCTGATGCACCTGCCCCGTTTCATTTCCGGCATCCGCATCCGCCTCCAAAAACTCACCAACGCCGGCCTCCTGCGCGACCGCCAGAACGCCGACGCCCTCGCACCCCTGGTCAAGACCTGGCAAGACCGTGTGAAACTCACCGTTGCCCAGAACCTCACCGACCCCCAACTCGACGAGATGCGCTGGCTCATCGAAGAACTCCGCGTCTCCCTCTTCGCCCAGGAACTCAAAACCAGCATCCCCGTTTCCCTCAGCAAGGTGCAAAAAAACTTCGGCGCAGCGTGAGTGGTCGCGGGAACAAATACGGTCACGCAAGCTGGCCTCTTATCTCCTCCCCTTGGGGAGGGTTAGGGAGGGGGTTTCTGCCGTACCACCAGTTGCCGTTCACACGGGAGATACGTCATCGCCGTTCACCTTCGACAACGAAGCTCCCGCCCGCGTCCCCGGCAACCCTCGAAGCCGTCTTTTCCTCACCCTCGCCAACGTGTACAACTCTCCCCCATGACCGTTACCCACACCATCGAACAATGCCGCGTCGAACGAGAGAAGCTTGGCCGAGTCGCCTTCGTCCCCACCATGGGTGCCCTCCATGAAGGCCACATGTCGCTGGTGAAGCTTGCCCGCGACCATGCTCCGCGCGTCGTCGTCAGCATCTTCGTCAACCCCACCCAGTTCGGCCCCAGCGAGGACTTCTCCAAGTATCCCAGGCCCATCGAGCATGATCTGGAGATGTGCCGTCAGGCCGGCGTCGATATGGTTTTCAACCCCGAGCCGGCGGCGATCTACCCCGCGAGTTCACCGGAACTTGCCATAGACATCCCCGAGCTTACCCAGACGCTCGAAGGCCAGCATCGGCCCACCCACTTCCGCGGCGTCTGCCAGGTCGTTGCCAAGCTGTTCAATATCGTTCAGCCTCAGGTGGCGTGCTTCGGGCGCAAGGACTTCCAGCAGCTCGCCGTGATCCGCGCGATGGCCAGGGCGCTCGACTTCCCCATCGAGATCATCGGCTGCCCGATCATTCGCGATCCCGACGGCCTGGCCATGAGCAGCCGCAATCGCTACCTCTCCGCCGACGAGCGGGCGCGGGCCCTTTCGATCAGCCGCGGACTGACCGCCGCCAAAGCCGAGTTTGCCAAGGGCCTCAAGCAGACCGACCCGCTTGTTGCACTCGTCCAAGCCGCCATCCTCAATCCCGGCGACCAGCCCCAGGTTCCCGTATCAGTCGACTACGTCGCCGCCGTCGACGCCACCACGCTGCGGCCGGTGCCCACCGTCGCCGCCCGCACGGCCATCCTCGTCGCCGCGCGAGTTGGCGCTACCCGACTCATCGATAATCTCGTCCTGGGAACCTGACCCACGACCGGCCGGATTTCTGACCTTCGCATCCGCTTGTCCGCAGGCCTACCATGATCGATGCTTGTGGAGGCGCAGACTGCTGTGCGCGGCTGGGGAGCCATCGCCCGATTTGATAGGGGAGGCTTCTATGAACCGCCGAAGTGCTCAATCGACGGCGCCGACACCCTGTACGGCGGCTCGGGCGTGGACATCTTCCGTGCGAGCCCCGACGACATCGTCTTCCGGGATTAGCTCGCCTTCCGCCGTG
Organism: Tepidisphaerales bacterium; assembly: GCA_038213005.1. Taxonomy (GTDB): domain Bacteria; phylum Planctomycetota; class Phycisphaerae; order Tepidisphaerales; family Tepidisphaeraceae; genus JBBQTU01. The sequence continues at coordinate 13,492 of JBBQTU010000103.1, forward strand.
CATGCCGTCCGGCGCGCAGCATCCCGCCGCCTGCGGGCGTTCGCCGTGGCAGGGCGGGTCCCGCGGCCCATTCATCATTGTTCGCGCAACCTCCTCCTCGCCTTGACAACCGGCCTATGCGGAATACACTCCGCCTCTCGTTAATCGAACGCGCCATTAGCTCAATTGGCAGAGCAGTTGACTCTTAATCAACGGGTTGTAGGTTCAAGTCCTACATGGCGCATTGTTGCTACATCCGCGACAGACCCGGACAGAAGCGGTTTTACCCCGGCAGTTACAAGCGATTCGTCACTTCGGCTCTTGCTCTCACCTTGGACAGACCCCGACAGAAAATCACCCTTAGGGCACGCGTAGGGGCGGACTTTGCCCCCCCACCTATGCCCCCGCAACGTTCTGTAAGGGGTTTGCCTTGCCATCCGTCCTCGTTGCCTTCATCGTCTGCGGCTTGCTGCTGGCACCGATGGCGGGCATCAGTTCAACCGCCCCAGCGAGGTCGAATAGGCTCGGATCGGTGTAGACCTTCATCGTCAATCTCATGTCTGTGTGGCGCAACAGCTTCATGACTACGCGAGGCATCATGTCCGAGTTGTCAGCGAGTGAACGTTGTCAACGCCGAGTTGAAACTGTAGCTATTCAGCCGCTGTGAAGATGCGGTCTTCTTCCTGTGGGTCTTCTTCAAACAGTTCACTGAATCGTCTTCTTCTACTTCAGGGTCTTCTTCCAGGTTGGTTGTCTGCGTCAGGGAGCGTTCTTGTCGCTGTAATGGCTTTCTGTTGCCCTGCGCCCCCATGCAGCCAAAGGCCGCCGGCCGCCGCCGC
>JBBQTU010000104.1:0-13975 GCA_038213005.1 Tepidisphaerales bacterium
CGTGTTTATTGTTCCGGCGACCACCTCGATCAACCCCCATAGGAACACTCTTGCCCTACCCTCCGCCCTGCGGTTCTCGTGCCAGGGGTGGCCGGGCGGCCCGGGCGGGAGCCTTCGGGGAAGTCGAGGTCGCGAGGGGTGACTGGAAGACCTGCAGAAGGGGAGCGGGTTGGAGACCAGCGGAAGGCAGCGCCCGGGGGCGGGCGTGCCACGGGTGGCCCGGCCGCCTCGGCCGGAGCCTTCGGGGAGGTCGAGGTCGCGAGGGGTGCCGGGAAGACCTGCATAAGGGGAGCGGGTTGGAGACCAGCGGGAGGCAGCGCCCGGGGCGGGCGTGCCACGGGTGGCCCGGCCGTTCGAATAGGCAAGGGCGAATCGGCGACGGCGACCTTGCGGGGCCGGTGACGACTCGCGAGAATGGTTTGATCGGGCAAGTGGGCTTGCCCGAAGATCGGTGCGGCACGGAGAACCCTATGAACACCAGCGATTCAAAGTATACGGCCTACGCCCTGGTCCGAGAGATGTTTCAAACCATTGACGTGCTGGAGGCGTTCGATCCGGCACAGACTGCGGCCGTGGCGGCGAAGATCAAGGCGGCCGGGCGGCTGATGCTGACCGGGGAAGGGTCCAGCCGTCTATTTCCCGCCAAGAACGCGATCCGCAAAGGTCTGGTCTGGGGGGTCGATCTGCGGATTGTCACGGATGGGTCGCAGCAGTCGGCAGGGTACGACCTTTCGAAGTTCGCGGTATTCATGGCGTCAAACTCCGGGCGCACTAACGAGGTGATCCTGCTGGCGAGGCAGCTTGCCGAGCGGGGAAACCCGCTGCGGTACGGGCTGACATCCAACCAGGATACGCTGCTGGCCAAGGCGAGCACGCAGACGTGGGTTCTCGGTTGCGGCAAGGAAGACGCCTGCGCGGCGACCAAGAGCGTGGTTGAGCAGGCGCTGTTCTATCAGTCGATCCTCAGCCACATTGCCGGCCGGGATATGCGACAGGATCTGGCGGGATTGGGCGGCAAGATTTCCCATGCCCTGAGCCTGCCGATCGATCCGGCCATCGTCAGCAAGGCATGCAATGCCGGAACCATCTATCTGGCCGGCTACAACGACGGCGTGGCCGAGGAACTGACGCTTAAGACCAACGAGATCACGCGGAAGAAGTCGGACTATCTCGAGGGGACGTACGCGGTCCATGGTGTCGAAGAGGTGATGGACAAGAATGACCTGGTGATTGTCATCGACCCGATTGATTCGGAGATCGAGAAGTTTCAGAAGGTGCTTGAGAAAGGCGTCGGGCTCACGGTGGTGGCGATCGCCGACCGCGAAACACCGCTGCCGACGATCCGCGTTCCCTCGGCTGGTGAGATGGCGCCGTACGTTTTTCTCTGTGCCGGCTGGAATCTGCTTGTCGAGATCGGGGTTGCGATGAATATCGATCTGGACAAACCGCAGCGGGCGCGCAAGGTCGGCAACGAGTACGCGGCCGGGTGAGGCAATCTTTCAGGGCGTGGGCGGCGCGCTCTAATGCCTGTCCGCCGAGGTAAGGCAGAAGCCGCCACCAAGGGCGGCAGCATCGACTTACGGAGCGGGCACATGGTGAATGTGAGAGAAGTACCATCGGATCGATCCGGCAGTGACTTCATACCGCCTGAGTATCTGCCGGCCGGAAAGGATGAGTACTACCTGCGCAATGAGCAGTTGGGCAAGTCGATCGCGTGGCGTCATCTTCGCGCCGACGAGATCGAGACGCTGGTGAAGAACAACAACACCTGCTCGAACTGGGATCTGCTGCTGGTGGGGGATCCTTTTGATCCGCGACAGATCAAGAACAGCGAGTTCGCCGGCCTGGTGCGGATTGCGAAGCTGCAGAACGTCATGCTCGAGTACCACGAGCTGGAGGTTCCGGCGGGGATCATCAACAGCCGGGTTGTCTCCTGCGACATCGGCGAGAACGTCGCCATCCACAGCGTGCGGTACGTCGCCCATTTCATCCTGGGAGACCACGTCATCCTGCTCAGCATCGACGAGATGCACACCACGAATCACGCGAAGTTTGGCAACGGCATCGTAAAGGACGGCGAGGGCGAGGAGGTGCGCGTGTACATGGATCTGATCAACGAAACAGGCGCGCGCGCCGTCATGCCGTTCGATGGAATGCTATGCGCGGATGCCTATATATGGGCCAGATATCGCGACGATGCGCCGCTGATGGCGCGGCTGGGGGAGGTCACACAGAACCAGTTTGATTCGCGACGCGGGTTCTATGGGACGATTGGCGACGATTGTGTCATCAAGAACTGCCAGATCATCAAGGATGTCCGCATCGGGCCGGGCTGCTACATCAAGGGCGCCAACAAGCTCAAGAATCTCACAATCCGTTCCAGCGAGGATGAACCCACCCAGATCGGCGAAGGGGTGGAGCTGGTTAACGGAGTCGTTGGCCTGGGCTGCCACATCTTCTACGGCTGCAAAGCGGTGCGCTTTGTCATGGGCACCAATTCCCATCTCAAATATGGCGCGAGGCTCATCCACTCTTATCTCGGCGACAACTCCACCGTCTCCTGCTGCGAATTGCTGCACAACCTGATTTTCCCGGCTCACGAGCAGCACCACAACAACTCATTCCTGGTCGCCAGCCTGGTGATGGGCCAGAGCAATATCGCCGCGGGGGCCACGGTCGGATCCAACCACAACAGCCGCGCTAATGATGGTGAGCTGCAGGCCGGGCGCGGATTCTGGCCGGGCCTGTGCGTGTCGGTGAAGCACTACTGCCGGTTCGCTTCGTACGTGCTGCTGGCCAAGGGCGACTACCCGGCCGAGCTGGATATCCCGCTGCCGTTCAGCCTCATATCGGACGATCGGGCGAAGGACCGGCTGGTGGTGATCCCCGCGTACTGGTGGATGTACAACATGTACGCCCTGGCGCGCAATACGTGGAAGTTCGCCACACGCGACAATCGCAAGACCAGGACGCAGCACATTGAGACCGATGCCCTGGCACCGGATACGGCCCAGGAGATCCTTCACGCCATGGGCCTGCTGGAACTGTGGGTAGGCAAGGCTCAGCTTCGGAGCCACGCGCGACACGCAGAGGCCATCACCCCGGCCGAGGCTGTCGAAGCCGGCCGCCGACTGCTGACGGCGCCGCAGGACGGCACCGGGCGGCTTGAGGTATTGGGTGAAGACATGGAGGACTCGTCTCGCCCGGTGGTGATCCTCAAGGCGTACAAGGCCTATCACGCCTACCGGCAGATGCTGCACTACTATGGCGTGAAGAACCTTGTGGACTACATGGAATCCGAGCCATCGGCGACGCGAGAGACGATGACCCGTGCCTTGTCTGGCCCGGCCCATCGCTCCTGGGTGAATCTGGGCGGGCAGCTTGCCCCGGAAGCCGAGGTCACGCGACTGCTCGAGGACATCAAGTCCGGCCGGCTGACATCGTGGGACCAGATCCACCAGCGGTATGATGAAATGTGGCAGGCCTATCCGCGGCAGAGGCAGGCGCACGCATTGGCTTGTCTGATGGAACTGTTGGGCCCCGCTACGCTGACGCCCGAGCTTTGGGACGCGGCCCTGGATCGCGCCGCGGCCACTCAGAAGCATATCTGCGAGCAGGTGTATCTGAGCCGGAAGAAAGACTATGACGATCCGTTCCGCCAGACCACCTTCCGCAACAAGGCGGAGATGATGGCGGTGGTGGGCACGGCGGAGCAGAACACCTTCGTGAAGCAGGTGCAAACGGACACCGACGCGTTCTGCCAGCGCGTGGCGGCGATCCGGGCGCGGGGGTAGGCCGACACCGCATAATAGGCGTTCTGTCGAGCTCTGAAGCGACTACAAAGTCGCTTCTACCTGCTGCTCAGCGATGCTCGGCGGGGGGTTTGGGGTCGATGCGGGTTCTGCGGAGCAATAGCGCGTTGCCGATCACTGAGACGTCCGAGAACGCCATGGCGCCGGCGGCGATGAGGGGGTTGAGGATTCCAAACGCCGCCAGGGGGATCGCCAGCACGTTGTAGATGAAGGCCAGGAAGAGGTTCTGGCGGATCTTGGTCATGGTGGCGCGCGATAGGCGGATGGCAGTTGCGATGCCGTGGAGAGATGGCGAGACCAGCACGATCTGGCCGGTCTCTTTGGCGATATCCGACCCGCTGCCCAGGGCAATGCCCAGATCCGCCTGGGCCAGGGCCGGGGCGTCGTTGATGCCGTCGCCGACCATCGCGACCTTGTGCCCATCGGCCTGCAGGCGGCGGATGACGGCGGCTTTCTGGTCGGGGCGCACGTCCGCGTGGAACTGCGTGATGCCCACCTGCTTGGCCACGGCGGCGGCGGCAGCGCGGTTGTCGCCGGTCAGCAGGACAACGGTCAGCCCCATCGCCTGCAGTTCGGCGATCGCCTGGGCCGAGTCATCCTTCACGCGGTCGGCGATGGTCAGAAGGCCGAAGCGTTCGACCTTGCCGTCGGGGCGCTTCCATCCGACGTGGACCAGGGTGTTGCCGGCTTCCTCGGCCGGGTAGCCCGAGGTCAGCTTGCCGTGCTTGAGCAGTAGCGCCTCGGACCCGACGAGCAGCGTCTTGTCGCCCAGCGTCGCGACAACCCCCAGGCCCGCCTCGGAGGTGAAGCCATTGGGCTCGGGGATGTCGATCTTTTTCGCCCGCGCGGCCTGGACGATGCACTTGGCCAGCGGGTGTTCGCTGAACAGTTCGCCCGCGGCGGCGAAGCGCAGGACATCGTCCTCGGTGACGTCGCCGATGGTGACGACTTTGCGGACGGTCGGCTTACCGGTGGTGACGGTGCCGGTCTTGTCGAGCACGATCATCTGGATCTTCTCGGCCTGCTGGAGGGCGCCGATGTCGCGGATGAGAATGCCGCGGCCGGCTCCGCGGCCCATGCCGACCATGACAGCCGCGGGCACCGCAAGGCCAAGGGCGCAGGGGCAGGCGATGATCAGCACGCTGCAGACGGCGTTGGCTACAGCGCCCCAGGTCTCGGCGGCGGTCGCATAATGGGTGGAACCGTATATGAACCAGCCGATCGCAGTCAGCGTGGCAATGCCCAGAACACTGGGCACGAAGACCCCGGCGATGCGGTCGGCGAGCTTCTGGACGGGGGTCTTGGCGGATTGCGCGGTCTCGACGAGCTGGATGATCTGAGCCAGGGCGGTCTCGGCGCCGACCTTGGTGGCCCGTACGACCAGCCGGCCGTCATGATTCATTGTGCCGCCGATGACTTCGTCGCCGGGTGCGCGGAGGACCGGCAGCGGCTCGCCGGTCAGCATCGACTCATCGACGCTCGATCGGCCGTCAACGACCACGCCGTCAATCGGGATGCGATCGCCGGGGCGGACCAGTACCTGGTCGCCCGACTTCAGTTGCGACACGGGCACCTCGACGAACTGGCCGCTTGCGCCGGTCAAGCGAAGGGCGACGCTGGGGGCGAGTTGGAGCAGATCATGAATGGCCGACCCGGCCGCGTCGCGGGCTCGGGATTCGAGGTAGTGTCCGATGCTGATCAGGGCGAGGAGGCCGGCCGACTCCATGAAATAGAGCGACGGGGGCTGAACCCACCATCCCAAGATGGCTCCGATGAACGCCACGAGGCTGTAGCCATAGGCGACACTGGCGCCCATGGCGATCAGGCAATCCATGTTGGCGACTTTGGCGCGCAGACCTTTGATCGCCCCAACGTAGAAGGCCCAGCCGATGTAGACGATGGCGAGAGTGCCGGCGGCGAGGGCGGCCCATTCCAGCGGCCGATGCCACTGGTGCGCACCAGTGAGGACTATCGTCCAGTGAGCCAGTTCGATGGGCAGCCAGAGGGCAGCGCCGACGATTGCGCGTCGCAGCCAGGCGGCGGCTTCTTCGCGGTGCCGGCGGAGGCGGTCTTCCTCGACGATAGCGGACGGGGCGTCCATCTCGGGCGCGGCGTTGTAGCCGGCGTGGGTGATGGCGGCCGCAATAACCCCGGCCGACGTCTGGGCGGGATCGAAGGTGACCACGGCCCGCCCGCGGGTGAGACTCACCTGACACTGCTGTACGCCGCCCACCTGGCGCGCGGCCTTCTCGACATGGACAACGCAACTGGCACAGTCCATGCCCTGGACATCCAGGGCAACCTGGTGAACAGCGGACTCGGTGGGGACAGCAGTCATCTTATTGAGCCTTTCAATAAGTGATTATAAGCCACGGCCGGCCAGCCTGTGGATTGGCAGACGGGCGTGCCCGTTTTTCCACGCGGCCTTTGGGACTGCGGCGGCACGCCCCGGCTTTAAGACTAGAGACATGCCTGCCTACTTGACTCGCTCGCCAGAAGTGCCCACCTGCGCAAGCTGTGCCCTTCCCCTCCAGCGGTGCGTGCCCGGAAAAACGGGCACGCCCCCTGGCAGACTGATGGGAAACTGGAGCTTGCCATCAGCCGAACAGCGGGACTATAACCAAACTGGCCTGACAGCCCAGTTTGGAGACGCCGATGCAGCGATTTGGAGCATCTCACGTGAAAACGCATCTCGCGCAGTTGCTGGCGCGAGTTCAGGCCGGTGAGACAATCACCATCACTCGCCGGGGTATGGATGTCGCGCAACTGGTTCTCATGGGCAAGACGGACCCGGATTCAGCGGCGGCGGCCGCCGGCGAATTGAGGGCGTTAAGAAGCGAGCTGCGCCAGACCGGCACCAAGGTGACGCGGAAGGAAATCCGGGCCTGGATCGATGAGGGCCGCCGATAAGCCGCTGCCGACGCTCACATCGCCAGCAGTTCCTGCAAATCCTCGACGACGAAATCGGGCTTCATGTGCGGAAGGACGTTGTTCAGGTCGCGGCGGCGGGTGACGCCGGTGAGGGTCAGGATCGTGCGCATGCCAAGGGCCCGGCCACCGAGGATGTCGGCTTCGACATTGTCGCCGATCAGGACGCACTGGCGGGGTTGAACGCCCAGGCGGCGGCAGAGGCTTATGAAAAAGACCTCGTTGGGCTTGCCGCAGAAAACCGGCTGAACATTGGCCGCGTAGGCGAGCATCGTCGTCAGGGCGCCGGCACCAAACTCGATGCCCCGCTGGCTGGGATAGCCGCGGTCGGCCGAGATGCCGATCAGGTCCGCCCCCTTGCGCAGCAGGTGCAGGCCGATGCGCAAGCGCTCTTCGGCGGCATAGGCGTTGGTCGGAGCGCCGACGATCACGGCGTCGCACGGCTCGCCGTTGCTCTGCACCCAGTCGACCATCCCGGCCAGCATTTCCTGAACGCCCTCGGTCGCCAGATTGAGGATTCGCGGATGCGGGCCGTGCTTGGCCATCACGTGGTCGGCGGCGGCAGCGGCGGCGGTGTAGATGTTGCTGGGATCGATCTCCACGCCCATGCGCAGGAGGCGGTTCATAATCCGCAGCGGGCTGGTGGTGCTGTTGGAGAGGCAGGCGAACGGGCGTTTGTCGCGCTGGAGTTGGCGAATGAGTTCGATCGCGCCGGGCAGCGCGTACTCTTCGTGGTAGATCGTCCCGTCGAGGTCGAGCAGGACGGCGTCATGGTTGTCGAGCAAACTTGGCACGCGGCGAGTTTAGAGACGCAGCGGGAGCAGTTCAAGACGCTGCGCCCGCCAGTTGCAAGATAAAAGTTATTTCGCAAGAAACCGAAGCCGCCACCTGACAAAGGCAGCGATAAAACACGTCAGGCGTCCACGATCACCCGGGCCACGAGAAAAACCAGCCGCACGCCGGCGACCTTGCTGCCGCCCATCCGCTCGATCGCCTGACGATAGTAGCCACACTGTTTCTGATAGCCGATCGCCCGCTCGCTGCCGGGCTGCGGGACAGCGCGGTCGGTCTTGTAGTCGATGATCAGCAGGCCCTGGGGGGTGGGCACGATCGCATCCAGCCGGCCACGGACCATGATGTGGTCCATGGGGTCCAGCACCCCCTCGCCCCCAGCCGGCGGTGCGGCCGGGAAGTAGAACGGAAGCTCACGGTGACTGCGGCCCTGCTTGAGCAGTTCGCCGATCTCGCTGGCCAGCAGCCAGCGGATCGAATCGAGATCGACAAGCTGGGCCTGCTGGGGCGTGAGCTGATGCCGCTGCACCATGGCGTCAATCTGATGCTGGAGCGTGGCGTCGGCGGTGGCGAAATCCAGATACTGCAATACGGCATGGGTCGCGATCCCGCGGTCGGCGGCGGAGGCCCCCGTGCCCGACTCGGCCAGGAAGGACGGCGGTGGGAGCAGATCGTCATCGTCCATCTCGCGGCCGCCGCTGGCTCTCGGTTGGCGAGGCGCGGGCGCCTGGGCGATGAAGACTGGCGCATCCTCTGGATCGGCCCCGACGAGGACCGGCTGGTCGGCTGAGTCGCTCTTACTGAGGCCCGTGACCGACTGGACGGCGGCGATCCGCGACAGCGGCATATAAGGATACTGATAAGCGATCCGCGCGATGGCATCCGCCGCGGGATCGCTCGCCCCGGCACCGGATGCTTCAGTCGGGGTTGCCTCGCCGACGGGGGCGAGGCGGCCGCAGCTCGCGCTGCCACTGTGAGCGCCAGCCGCAAGATCCTGGTCCGTCAGTTCATGGACCGCCAGGTGCGAGCGCGCGGCGGGCGAGTCAGCCAGCATGAGGAGCCATTGCAGTGAGCACCCAACGCCCATGACGGCGGCGGCACTGAAGGCTCCCTCGCCGCCACGTTGCTTCCAGCGATCAATCTGCTCGCCCGAGGCAGACCCAAGCAGGACCAGATGCTCCTTGGCGCGGGTCAGGGCGACGTAGAGCGTTCGCATTTCCTCGGCGACGGTCGCATCTTTCAGTCTGGTCGAGACCAGGATCGAAGCCAGGGAGTTGTAGCGGACGTTGCGCTGCTCGTTGGCAACCTCCAGCGCCAATCCGGCTTCGCGGTGAAGCAGAATGGAACCCCGGGCATCGATCAAGTTAAACTTTCGCCCCAGATCGGGCAGAATGACCACCGGGAACTCCAGGCCTTTGCTGGCGTGAATGGTCATGATGCGAACGGTATCGTCCCCTGCGCGGGCGGCCGCCTCGCCGATATCCGAGCGCTTGGCGATGCCGTGCATCATCTGTAAGAAGGGATAGAGCCCCTGCTTTTCGCACGAGGCAAAGACCTGAGCGCGGCGGTGCAGTTCCATGAGGTTGCCGATGCGCTGGCCGCCGCGATCCAGAGCGGCGCAGAAAGCCAGATAGGCGCTATCCTGCAGCACTGTCCAGATCAGCTCATCCACCGGGCACTGCCGCGACAACTGCCGCCAGCGCGCCAGGTCCGCCAGCACCCGCTGCAGCGCGATGGCCAGCTCATCGTTCTGCGCCAGCGCATACAAAGCCACGGCTTGATGAAATGGTGGACGCGGGTCCTGCTCTAGGGCAAACAGGCGAATGCAAGCCATGGCATCTTCGGGATGCACCAGGTTGGCGACAGGCCCGCGCAGCACCGCGGCCAGGGAGATGTCCTGCTGCTGGTTGTCGATCACCTCCAGCAGGCTCATGATGTCGCTGATCTCCACCGCGTCGAAAAAGCCGTTGCGACTGTCGGCATACGCCCGCACGCCCATGCCCAGCAGTTGCCGCACATAGACATTGGCCGTGCCACGCATCGTGCGCAGCAGGATGACGATGTCGCCGGGCTTGATATCCCGGTACTTACTGCCGTCACCTTTCTCATCCTTCGCCAGGACCTTCCGTCGCGGCGTGCCGTCATAACCCAGCAGGTCGCGGATGATCCGCCCGACGTGCAGGGCCTCACGCTCGCAGCGTTCCAGTTCGCTGGCATCATCGTCGGGGCGCACCTTGTCGGCGACTTCGGGGTTGAGTTCAGCGTCGCCACACTCAGACGACACCGCTTCCTGCGCGCCCTGGTCCTGCTGATCTTCGTCGATCACATACAGGTCAACCGGCGTGCCCGCAAAGGCCTCGGGATCGGGCGGGTAGTCGCCCCTGGGCACCAGTAGATGATCGTCGTTGTAGTTGATCTCCGTTCGTCCGTCGGGATCGATCTCGGTGCTGCGCTGGCTGATCATCAGCGGCGTGAAGATGGCATTGATCGCTTCGAGCACGCCAGCGCGGCTGCGGAAGTTCTCGCGCAGGTGAATCGTCCGGCCGTCGGCAGGTTGATCGTGGAAGTGCCTCTCCCGACCGGTGAACAGTTCCGGCCGAGCCAGACGAAACCGATAGATGCTCTGCTTCACATCGCCAACGCAGAAGAGATTGCCACACTTGCCCTGGCTGATGAGACACTCTGTGCTGGTGAGGCGCAGAATCTCGTTCTGCACGTCGTTGATGTCCTGGTACTCATCGACCAGCACCTGGGTAAATCGCTGATGACAGGCCCGGGCCACGTCACTGGGGCCGCCGCCCGCCGCATCGCGCAAGAGCTGCAAAGCCAGCCGCTCAAGGTCCGAGAAGTCCAGGGCATTGGCGTCACGTTTGGCCTGCGAATACTGCTGCTCCAGCAGGTCCACCAGTTGCAGCAGTTCTTCGGCGAAGGGAAGGATCTGCTTCATGCCCTCCTGAAGCGCGGCCGGATCGAAGGCCAGTCGCTTGGCCAGTTCGCTCTTTGAATTGAGCGATTCCTTCGCCGGTACGATCAGTTGCCGTAGCTCTTCAGCGTTGGCTGTCTTGGCGGTGATATTGGGCTGCCTGGAAAGTTCCTCAGCCATCACCTGCTTCGCCAGATCGATTCGTCCAGTCTCCACTGCCTCGCGAATCCGCGTGGCGCGATCCACCAGCACACCCGCGTATTTGCAATACTTCTCTTCCGCGCCAAGGCTGCTCAGCCCATCCTCGGCCGCTCTGGCAACCTTCACAGCCTCCTCAGCCACCACAATCAGGCGACCGATGAACTTCCTGCCCAGTGCCGAGTCCCCCAGCGCCTTCTGCCCTGCCTCGGCGAGGACGGCGATCTTGTCACTTCTCCAGCCGGCGGGATCGACCACGCTACGGAGCGTCTGGTAGACGTGCGTGACCGCGCCGATCACCGGCGCGTCCGACCCTGAGCCATAGAGATCGATGAGCGATCGGAACCGTTCGCGGACATAGCTCTGCTCAAACAGTTCGGTGATCGTCTCGTCCAGCAGGAGATTGGCCGCATCCTGTTCGATAACGGTGAACTGCGGGTCCAGGCCCAGCAAGTGGAAGTTCTGGCGGATCAGCCGGGAACAGAACCCGTGGATGGTACTGATCTGCGCGTGGCCTAGCAGAGTGAGTTGCCGGGCGAGTCGTCTGGCGCGCGGCGACGCGACATCGCTGCCCAGCGCCTTGGCCAATGCCCGTTCGATGCGAGAGCGCATCTCACCGGCCGCCGCGTCGGTGAACGTCACAACCAGCAGCTCGTCGATGTTGCACGGCTGGGGCGCATCGGCCACGAGATACACACATCGCTCGGCCAGCACGCTGGTCTTGCCCGACCCGGCCGCCGCCGAGACCAGGATGGACTGCCCCGTGGCCCGGATGGCATCCTGCTGGGCGGGCGTCCAGTTTGGAGCTTTGGGAAGAGCGCTGTCAGCCATGACTTGGTCCCTCCCCAAGGGTCTTGGGTGCAAGAAGCTCCAGCACCTCATCTCGACGCATCGGCCGCAGTGGCCGGTATCCGCTGGTCGCCGGCTCGAACCGGCACACGCTGCGGTAGTCGCACAGCGGACACGGCGAACGTTTGCCGTGCATATAGGGACGGATCTCGACCTGCCCTCCGAGCACATCGTCAGCCATCACTGCCAACGTCTTGCGCACGTGCTCGAGCAGCGCATCAAACTGGTCATGATTGGCCGCGTCACCCTGGTGCTGCCCCTTCGCTGCGCCATCGTCGTCGACCTGGAAGCTGAACAATTGCGACTTGCCCTTCTCATCGCGGTCGCCCAGGTCATCGGCGGCGTCCATGTCGATCAGCCCCCGCGGCCTGGCCGACAGACAATCCTCCGGCGCATCGGCGCTGTCCTTCACCTTCCGGAGCTTTCGAAGCAACTGCACATAGAACGCGGCAACCGGCGTCACCGGTTTGCCCGTCAGCTTGTGGCCGTGCTCGCGCAACACCAGCAGATACGTCAGCAGTTGCAGCGTCAGGCCGTGGTAGACCTGATCCAGCGCCAGCCTCTTCTCATTGAGCTTGTAGTCATACACCGCCGCCTTCGCCTGATCTTCGACCAGGTCGACCCGATCGATGCGGCCTTGCAGTATCAATTCGCGCTGTGTCGGCGTCGTCAGGATCAGCGGCGGAAGCTGCCCTCCGGGACCGAAGTCCACCTCCGCCCCGGCCGGGCGCAGACGGTTCTTGTGCTCGTCCATGAAGCACTGATCCACCAGCACCTTCTCCACCGTCCGCCGGACATGATCCAGCAGATAGCGATTCCGCTGCGAACTGAGCATCAACTGCCCGCGCAGGGTCTGACCGATCTCCTCCACCAGTTCGGGGATCATCTGTGCCACCGGCTGATCCGACCATCTCAGCCTGTCGCGGACCATCCGTCGCACCAGCAGTTCCAGCACATTGTGAAACACGTTGCCCAGGTCCATCGCGGTGACCTCGGCAACCTCGCGCTGCCGCAGGTGCAGAGTGTACTGGGCAAAATGCTTGAACGGGCAGGCGGCAAACGCCTCCAGGCGCGAAACACTGGCCTGCAAGGTGCGACCAAAGAGCCGGTCGACGACCGACTGGGAAAGCCTTGCATCGTTACGATGGTGCAAGCCTCGCAAGGCGGCATCCATCAGGCCTTGCGACGCCGGATCGGCGCAAAGCCACTTCCGCAGATCCGCCGCCCCGTCGGGTAGTGGCTGCGCGCCCCGTCGCGCGTCGGCCAGATGCGCAGCGGCGGCCCAACGTTGCACGGCCGCGCCTCGCGTGCCGATCCCGCCGGTCCAGTGCGCGGCGACCCCCGAATCGCGAGTCAGCGGAACGATTTGCCCAATCTCGCCCAGCAGCGGCGACGGGGGCATTTCCGTGCCCGTCTCGTCGGCCGTATGACGCGTCAGCACCAGCAACTCGGTCGCCCGCGTCAGGGCGATATACGCCAGCTCCCGCTCCTCCAGGATCATCCGTAGCGGATCGCGCGCCAGTTCCACCCCGCGGGCCAACAGCGCCTGCCGCTCGGCGTCGGAGAACACCTGGTCCTCTTCGGCGCGGCCGGGGAACATGCCGTCATTCAGCCCCATGACAATGACCGCGCGAAACTCCGGGCTACGACTGCGATCGATCTGCCCGACCAGCACTTGATCCACTGTCGGCGGAGTGATCGCCAGATCAAACCCCTCCATCGCTGCTTCCAGCGACTGAGCCAGCGCGCGGGCGTCCATCGTCTGGTCGCCCAGAAGTTGCACCACTTCGTCCAGCACGGCCATGACCCGCACCCAGGCTTGCTTGTGCTCGGCTCTGAGTTGCACATCGCCGCTGGTGTCGGCCACCTCCATCCATCGCGCCAGGCTGGCTCGAATGCCCAGTTCATCGCCTGACAGCAGGCGATACAACTCAACGACCATTTCCTGTGCAGTGTGCGGCGTATCGCTCACGCGACTGATGAACTGGCGAATCGGCCCCAAGGCTCGGCAACGCAGCTCGTCGCACGCGCGGCTCTCCAAAATCTCCTGACACGTCTGCTCGTCGGGTTCCTCGTCTTCGCGAATCGGGCGGCTGGTGAACCGCCACGGCTCACGCTGGACCCATTTTTCCCGATCAATGCCGTGCAGAAGGGCAAAGTTCTCCAGCCGGTCGGCCTCGCTATCGCTCAGCGGCAACAGACCGGTCTTCAGCAGTTCGATCACCGTCTCCTGCCGCCACTTGAGGCGCATGATGCCCAGCACCGCGCGGATCCATCGCAGTAGTGCATGATGACTCATCGACCGGCGCTGGTCGATGAAACAGGGGATCCCATATTCGGAAAATATTGCCGACACCCACGGGCGATACGGCCCGATCTGCCGGGCAAACACGCCGATCTCGCGCAGCCGAAACCCCTGCTGCTGCCATTGGCGAATCTGCCGGGCAACGGCTTCCACCTCCTCGCGCGGCGA
>JBBQTU010000105.1:0-13915 GCA_038213005.1 Tepidisphaerales bacterium
CTGTGCCAGGACATGATGGAACTGTGCCCCAAGGCTGTTCTGCTCAACTATTCCAATCCGATGAGCATGAACATGCAGACCGTTTTCCGCACCTCGAGCATCCAGGCGGTGGGCCTCTGCCACAGCGTGCAGGGGACGCACCAGCAGCTCATGGGCTACATCAAGGAGAGGCCGGAGGACACCAACTTTATCTGCGCTGGCATCAACCACATGGCGTTCTACACGCGCCTGGAGAAGGATGGACAGGATCTCTATCCGCGGCTGTTCAAGGCCATGGACGACCCCGAGGTCTATAACTCCAACAAGGTGCGTTTTGAGCTGATGAAGCGGCTGGGCTATTTCGTCACCGAGTCCAGCGAGCACAACGCCGAGTATTGCCCCTTCTACATTCCCCACGGCAAGGAGATCATCGCGAAGTATGGCGTGCCGATCGACGAGTATTTGCGCCGTTGCGACTCGATTGTCGACGAGTTCGACCGGCTCAAGACGCTTGCCCGCAGCAAGACGCAGGACAAGCCGATGCAGATCCATCGCAGCCAGGAGTACGGATCGAACATCATCCATTCGATCGCGACCGGCCAGCCGCGGGTGATCTACGGCAACATGCCCAACCGCAACTGCATCTCGAATCTCCCGGCCACGGCCATCGCTGAAGCGCCCACGCTGGTGGACCGCAACGGTCTGCAGTTTGCCCAGGTTGGCGAACTGCCGCCGCAGTGTGTGGCGTTCATGATGCCGCACGTCGCCCAGCACGAGTTGTTCATCCGCGCCGCGATCGAAGGCCGGCGCGACCATGTTTACCAGGCTGCGATGTTCGATCCGCTCACGGCCGCGACCATGCCGGTGGACAAGATCGTTGAGATGTGTGACGAGCTGATCGCCGGCCATGGCATGGAGAAGGACGGCGGCGTGCTGCCTAATCTCGACACGACCCGCACGCAGGTGCGCGGCAGCGGCAAGAAGTTCGGCTCGGTCGATCCGAAGGATCTCCGCGCCAGTTGGGACAAGGCGCAGTCGGCCGGGCAGGAGGATGCCATCCGCGAGTGGCAGGTCATCGGACCGCTGCCGGGCAAGAAGGCCGGGGCGATCTCGCTGAATGAGCAGACAGCTGTGGATAAGGCCTTCGCCCGCAGCAAGGACGGCGGCGTTGATCTCAAGGCCACTTACTCCGTCGGCAAGCAGACGCTGAAGTGGAAGAAGATCGCCGCGGACAAGCGGGGCTTCGTCAGCTTCGACTCCGCTCTGGGCAGTTGTGAGTGGTGCATCGGTTACGCCTATGCGGAGATCCAGGAGATCCACGGCCGCGAGACGGTCCTGTCCTGCGGCAGCGATGATGGGATCCAGATATTCCTCAATGGCAAAGAGGTCCACAAGAACGAGATCCCCCGCGGACACGCGTCGAACGCTGACTCGGCGACTATCTACCTGAAGCCCGGGATCAACCGGATCCTGGTTAAGGTTGATAACTACGTCGCGGGTTGGGGCTTTAGCGTCTCGATTCCGAAGGCGGCGTTCTAGGCAACTGGTTCTGCCACTGCAGCCTTCCGCGGCACAGGTACACGATGAGTGATCCCTGTGCCGCGGCCGTTTGGGGGACGCCCGGCCCACCGACGGCGCTACAGAGGACTCGCCTTTCCCTATAATTTTCTGCTATATGGTGCCAGCGGTGTGCGGGTGCGCTGGACTCATCGAGTTCTGCGATGTATAAGTTTTGCCTACGTGCCGGGACGTTTCGCCGACCCAAGAGGACCACGGATCATGACACATCGCCAGCGTGTACAAGCTATTCTGCACTATGAGAAGTATGATCGCCTGCCCATTGTGCATTTCGGTTATTGGACCGAGACGCTGGAGAAATGGGCGGCCGAGAGGCACATCACCGCCGACGAGGCCAAATCCTGGGGCGACGGGAATCCCACGGACCGCGTGATCTCGAAGAAACTCGGGTTTGACGGCAACTGGTCCAACTGCTTCGGGCCGAATCATCATCTCGTTCCCGGCTTTGAGCGTAAGGTGATCCGCGAACTGCCCGACGGCTCGCGACACGTGATGAACAGCGAGGGCGTCGTCGAACTGGAGGTCACCGGGGCGGTGTCGATCCGGGCTGAGATCGAGCACACGCTGAAAGACCGGGCGAGTTGGGAGGAGCATTATAAGCCTCGGCTCACCTGGGATCCCAAACGCGTGACCGAGGGCTGGGTCGTCTGCGGCGACACGTGGAAGAAGTGGGGCGAAGGCGGCCTGGAGTATCTGCGCGCGGGCCAGTGGGACGTTTCCCAAGGGCTGTTCTGCGGGTCGATGTATGGCAACTTCCGTAACATCATTGGGGTCGAGGGTTCAAGCTACCTGTATATGGACGACGAGGCTCTCTACGACGAGATCCTGGACACGTACTGCGACACGATCTACCGCAACGTCGAGTATGTGCTCAAGGCCGGTGCGAAGTTCGACTTCGCTCACTTCTGGGAAGACATCTGTTTCAAGAACGGTCCTCTGGTCGCACCATCGGTCTTCGCTGAGAAGATCGGACCCCACTACAAGAAGGTCACCGATCTGCTCATGCGGTATGGCATCGACATCGTCTCGCTCGACTGCGACGGCTGCATCGATGCCCTGATTCCCACGTGGCTGGAGAATGGGGTCAATACCATGTTCCCCATCGAGGTCGGGACATGGAACGCCAGCATCGCCCCGTGGCGCGAGAAATACGGCAAGCAGATCCGCGGCGTCGGCGGCATGAATAAGGTCGTCTTCGCTCATGATCGCGAGGCGATCGACGCCGAAGTGGAGCGCCTGCGGCCGCTGGTGGATCTGGGCGGCTATATTCCCTGCCCCGACCACCGCATCGCTCCGGATGGCAAGTGGGACATGGTGCGATACTACTGTGACCGGATGCACCAGGTTTTCGGCTGATGGCGACCGTCGTCGGCGGCAGCCATGGTTCGGAAGAGCCGCGGCTGGCCGTGGCTCGAGGGAGCGTCATCGGCTATGGCTCGGAGGAGTCGGGTTTTTGTGGGCCGGGCTCTTCCAGGTCTTCTGGCGGGGGCGCGACCATGCGCCGGCCGGACTCTTCCCAGATGTCGATGTAGGGCGTGGGCGTGCGGGTGCTGTCGGGTCGGAAGAGCCATGCAGAGAAGCGGAAACTGGCGAGCAGGCCGATCAGCAGCAGTGCCAGCAGCAGGATCAGGACCAGCATGCCATAGAGCATCGCGCGCTGGCGGTCGGCGGGGGTGGCATCCTTCACGGCCCGCAGCATGGGCATCACCCAGTAGTTGGCGATCAAACCTACCAGCGCCAGGAAGCAGACGAGAAATATCACCGGAGCCCAGGTGATGGTCCGCCGCGGCGTTTTCTGATCCGGCATGGTCATCGGTCACCTACCAGGGATGGTTATCGGTCACCTACCCACCTACCAGGGCACGCTTGCCCGGACATTCAGCGGGTGCTTGGCGGCCAGTTTCTCCACGAGTTTGCGATCATCTTCGTCGATATCCTTGGGGACCACGACCTTGATGACCACGTACTGGTCGCCGTGCTCTTCCCCGTGCTCGATTCCGCGTTCTTTGATGCGCAGCTTCGATCCGCTGCTGGTGCCGGCCGGCACCGTCACGGTCACTTTGCCTTCAAGCGTTGGCACGTCCAGTTTCACGCCCAGCATCGCTTCGTACATATTGATGGGCACGTCCACCAGGATATTCAGCCCATCGCGGCGGAAGTAGGCGTGTTCCTTCACGCGCGTGATGACATAGAGATCGCCTGGGGTGCCGCCGGGTCCGCCCTGGCCTTTGCCTCGGACGCGAACGCGGCTGCCGTCTTTCACTCCGGCGGGGATCTTCATCTCGATGGTCTCAAGCTGTCCGCCGCGGTTGATCTGCAGGGGCAAGGTGTAGCCGCGGGCGGCTTGCTCAAAACTGAGGGTGACGGTGTGCTCAACGTCCGCGCCGCGCTGGGGCTCGGGGGCCGGGCGGCCACGCCCGGTGCGGCCGCCGCGTCGGGTGCCGAACATCTGCTCGAAGATATCGTTGACGTTTCCGCCGCCGAGATCGCCGAAATCGACGTCTTCGGTGGTGGGTCGAGTTCGGCGCCCGCCGGCCGGCTGACGGGCGCCGCGGAAGCCTTCTGCGCCTGGCGGTGGATATCCGCCGGCGGATCCGGCGAAGGCATCGTGTCCGAACTGGTCATACTGCTTCCGCCGCTGGGCATCGGACAGGGCGTCGTACGCTTCCTGGACTTCCTTGAACTTCTCGGTGGCGACGGGGTTGTCCCGGTTCATATCCGGGTGATACTGCCGAACCAGCTTGCGGTGCGCCCGGCGCAGCTCGTCCGGATTGGCACTGCGGGGCACGCCCAACACTTCGTAGTAGTCGCGTTTGTTCATAGTGGAGCCATACCGGCGTTATGCGGCCGCTCTGGTCGCGCGCGCCCTGAGGCGTACATTCTATCATCGGCAGCAATCCGTGAAAGCGGGAAGGACGGGACGAAACGAGATGGCGGGGGGCGGGAGCGACAGGAAGCGGGAAAGCGGAGACACGGGGATACGGCGACGCGAGGAGCACCTGCCGGCGCGGTAGAGCAGGAGATGCGACGCGACGAAGCGCCGGAGGGGCAGATGCGTGGGTTTTCGGCGGAGGGGGTGGGGGCTTGTGGGATAAGGACTTGCGCGCTGCGGAGGGGGTCAGGTGCGCAGGTTTCGGGGCGGCGGGAAGAGCGTAAAACGCAGAGCATAGAGCGCAAGGGGTTGCCTGGTCGATGGTGAGGTGGCGTTTCCGTGCCAATGCGGGGCCGGCGACGCGTAGGGGAGTGGGCGGGAGGGCGAGAGGGTGTGGCAACTCAAGGTGGGTCGGAGCATACCGACCACCCTACCGGTCGAGGGGTGGGAATTCGTGGTACGGCGGGTGTCCGGCGTAATTGGAGAGAAAATCGCTGCCACAGAACGCGCAGAAGACACAAGTGTAGAGAGTTCAGATCAGAGGGCATTTTCTGGTGTCCCTGTCCCGTTTTCTTATTTGGAACCGGAATGATTCGATCGATAGAAGCAGCGGGTATGGCTTCTCGCGGGATGCGACAATGACGTACAAATTTAAACATGAAGGGCACAACGTCCTGAGTTACCCCGGCCGAACTCCGATGCAGTACATCGGCCGGCAGCCTTTTAGCGCCACCGGCGACTTAACGGATGGTTGCTACCGCATTGCCTGCTCAATCCCCGTGATGCAATGGGAATTACCCGATCAGAAGGAACCGGTTCCAGCCAACCCACAGCCTCACAATCAGCGGGTTTTTATCTGGCACGCCGGGGATGACACGATTGAGATTCAGGATACTCCCACGGGCAGTCCCGATGGCATGGTGCAATGGAACCTCCATGTGCCCGCACGCAATGCAACACAGTTGTCGGCGACCGAAGTGCGGTTTGATCTGGAAAATGAGCTGACACTGAATGTTTCCCTGCCACACCCCGAGAAGATCGAACTGCGCCAGACCGGCCGCACCTGGTGGCTTCGGGCGGAGTATCATGGAGTCCGGCTCGTGCATGTACTTTAAGTGATGGGGAACCAGTCAAGGTAACCCAATTCCCCGCCTTATTGGCCGTGTGTTTGCTGGGCAGAACAAAAAAGATGACATGATTGAGCGCCGGTGAGAGTCGGTAAGGAGTAGCGAATGAAAGAGTCGTACGGTGAAGGCGTAGCCCGTTTGATAGGGTGGGTACATACTCGAACCCACCTTTTGAATAGGTGACGCCGCTCAAGGTGGGTCGTAGCATACCGACCCACCCTATCCATGAAAGGCTCTTCCCAGTCAAGATCAAAATTAGCGCAATCAAAATCAGCGCAACAAAAGAATCGGTCGCGCGGTAAGCTGCTCATGCCGCTGCGGAGGATAGGGCTCCGCAGGAGTGCGACCTGAGCGCCGCAGTGGCGGCCATACGGCAGCGACGGTGTCTGGCGCGTTGTCAGATACCGCCGGCTGTCTTCACATGCCGGTGGCCCACAATGCGGTAAACTCTCCGCGGCCAGCGGCCACGGGATCCTTGCAATCTGCTGCATCCCAATCGTAGCTTACCTCCCCCTGAATGCGCTTTCGCCCCGCAACCACTGTATTGAAAAGCTTTTTGCCGTGCCGCTGGAGGCGGTTAGCATCGACATACAAACATGCCACTATACCGTACGTGCTACAGCGTTACCAAATGGCAATGACAACAAGAAAATTACACCGTAAAGGCGGCATGCTGAAACTCAAAACAGTGGCTTCGCATCGTTGGTTACAGCGGCAAATGCATCGGGGGTGGGGTAAATTACGTCAGAACATTCCGAACCTTCTCCGCCGAGGCGTTGATGACATGCCCCTCGGGCACGCGGTTCACTGCCTCCACCACGCTCCGCATGGTCTTCTCAAAATCCGCCTGCGTCGCCGTCACATACGCCTTCACGTCCAACTTCGGTAGCCGTTCCATCGACTTTTCCTTTCCGGCCCCTTCCTTGGAGCCTGACGCCCCAGATTCTAACGCACCCAAGCTCTTTGCCCGAAAGAATTGTCACGCCTGCGCGGCGCGCGCGCAGTTGCCCGGGCGCGCGGCTTGACGTTGGCTGAGGAAACGAGCATATTACCCATCCCTTTGCGGAGAAGCCTCCGCGAGTTGGGCGTGTACCTAAGTGGCCAAAAGGGACGGGCTGTAAACCCGTTGGCTTACGCCTTCGTAGGTTCGAATCCTACCGCGCCCACTAGAAAACCCCCGTTTTTCGGGGGTTTTTTAATGCCATTTTTTAATTTCGGGGACAACTGCGGGGGAGTCTTAGAGACGGGTGTTGCGCGCTTTTTATGCAGTCCGATACCTCAAGCACCGCCTCTTACAGATCCGGCAGCCGGCTCGCCGGATATCGGGGTTGCCCGGGAGGTAGCCTGCGGCCGAATGGTGGCCAGTCCGGCGATGCCGCGGATGTCTCCCTCCCTGCCCGTCGCCCTGCTATTACGGCCCGGCACCACTAAGACCAGATGCCGAATCCTCCTCACCACCGCGCCGCTTGGCTCCAAGTTGACCCATCGCCGGCAGCTTGGCCACCAGCAGCATCTTGACAATCTCCAGCGGGGATCCGGCGGGCTGCTCTGCCTTGGCCTGTGCTGCTCAGGCACCGAGCAACCCTCGCATAAACCGGCTCGACAGAAGGGGCCACATGAAACGCAAATTTGAGAAATCGCCCCCGTTTTGTCGAGGGAAAATGACAGTAAGTGAGTGTACGTCTTCTGGACAAGTAAGCGATAGCCTAAGCTGGATGATGGTCCTGGTCGGCGATCCGCTCTACGCACCCTTTGCAGACAGGAACAAGCTGCCGGGCCATCTGTCTGGCCCGTAGAGATTCGCGGGGCCGGCGGATACTTCCGCCAAGCCATCAGCCCCTTCGCGGTGGATGCGCCGGGACACCGCCTGCCGACGGGTGACGCGATGCTGACCGGACTCCGTGAGGTCCAACCCGCGCTAGAGGTTGTGCTGGATCAACCGATACGCAGACGCGCAGAAAACCAGAGCGACGTCTATCTTCTCAGCGTCCCAGCGATCACGGGCATGGTAGCGGACGGATGGGGTCGCTGTCACATTCCGACAAACCCGCCAATCGGGAGATTGGCGTTCCTGAGAGGGGTGGATTAGAGTCAGGCCGCAGGGCGCAGGCTTGAGGGAGGGTTGACGAGTTGCGCACCCGCACCGACACCAGCGCGAACCTATAGCCGCGTGCCGATCTGGTAGATCAGGAAGCAGGCGCTGTAGGCCAGGACGTTCATGTAGGCGAGCATGAACAGCGGCCAGCGCCAGGTTTGGGTTTCGCGGCGGATCACGGCGATGGTGCTCATGCACTGCATGGCCAGGACGAACCAGACCAGCACGCTGACGCCGATCAGGGCGGTCCAGACGGGGGTGCCGTCGGCGTGGCGGTCGTTACGCATGGCCTGGGCAAGGCTGACCGTGCCGGAGGAGTCGGGATCTTCCGCGGCGTAGGTGATGGCCAGCGTGCTGACAAAGACTTCGCGGGCGGCGAATGCCCCGATCAGGCCCACGCCGATCTTCCAGTCATAGCCCAGCGGGCGGATGGCCGGCTCCATGGCGTGGCCGAGGCGGCCGGCGATGCTGTATTCGCGCTGCGCGGCAGCCAGCGCCTGTTGGGTTTTCGGATTCTGATCTTCCACTTGCGCTTGCGAGGCGGGGGGATTGGAGATTGGAGATTGGAGATTCGCGGGGGGCGGAGCGGAATCGTCACGCCCTTTCAGGGCTATCGCTGTACTGGAGGGCTCTGAGCCCAAGGCGTTGCCTTGGGCTGACGAGTTGCGCCCCGTCGGGGCAGAAAACTGCGGGCCGCTTGATGTTTCAGGCATCCCGGCGGCGGTCTGGATTTGGTCGATCCTCGACTGGGGGAGGCGAGGATAGTAGGTCATGGCCCAGAGGACTACGCTCATGCAGAAGATCAGAGTGCCGGCCTTCTTGAGGAACTCGCTGGTGTTGGTCCAGACCTGGCGGGCGACCTGGCTCACCTGGGGCAGTTTGTAGGTTGGCAGTTCAAGGATGAACGCCGGGGTCGGCCCGCGAAGGAGCGTGCGGCGGAAGATCCACGCCATGCCGGCGGCCGCGATGATCCCCATCGCGTAGAGGCCGAGCATGATGCCGGCCTGAAATACGGCTCCGCGGGCGGCAAAGAATGCGCCGATCAGGAGCGTGTAGACGGGCAGTCGGGCGCTGCAGCTCATGAAGGGGGCGACGAGGATGGTGGCCAGGCGATCCTTGCGGTTCTCAATGGTGCGGGTGGCCATGATGCCGGGGATGGCGCAGGCAAATGAGCTGAGCAGGGGGATGAAGCTCTTGCCGTGCAGACCGACCTTGGAGAGCAGGCGATCCATCAGAAACGCAGCGCGGGCCAGGTATCCCGAATCTTCAAGGACGGCCAGGAACGCAAAGAGCATGGCGATCTGCGGCACGAACACCACGACGGTGCCTACGCCGGCGAAGATGCCGTCGGACAACAGCGCCTTCACAGGCCCCCCGGCGAGTTTGCCGGCAACCGCGTGGCCTAGCCAGTCGATGCTGCCCTGGATGGCTCCCTGGATCGGGGCGGCCAGCCAGAAGATGCCGAGGAACAGGCCCATCATAATCAGGGCGAAGATCAGCAGCCCCCAGAAACGGTGGACCAGGATGGCATCAGCGCGATCGGTCCAGTTGGTCTGGTGGTGCCGGTGGGTCGCCAGCGATGAGGCGTCCGCACCGGTCGCTGCGCCATCGCCATCCAATTGTGTGCAGCGATGGGCGACTCCCTCGATCCAGCGGTAGTGGGCTTCGATCTCGGTCTGCATCGCATCGATGCCCAGTTGGGTCATGCGCGAGCCGGCCGAGGCCAGCAGCGATTTCACGGGCTGGCGCTGGGCGATGGCGGCCAGGTCTGGCGCCGGGTCGCCGGTCAGCAGGCGTTCGGCGATGGCATAATAGCGGTCCAGACGCTGGCGGTCCGGTCCGGTGCAGTGGGCTTCGCAGCGTTTGAGGCCGACGGATTCGGCTTCGAGGCCTTCGGCACTGTCCAGGATCGCCAGGCCGCCGCCGACCAGTGTGAGTTCCTCTTTCATGTTCAGCGGGATGGGCCAATCCGGCATCGGCGGCACGGTTGCGTGGGCGATCGCCTCTTTAAGTTCGGCGATGCCGGTGCGGCGGTGTCCGATGATCGGGATCACGGGGATGCCCAATTCCCGCGAGAGCCCTTCGGTTGAGATGTACATGCCGCGGCGGGCGGCGATGTCCATCATGTTCAGGGCCACGACCATTGGCCGGCCGAGTTCGATGATCTGGCTGACCAGATAGAGGTTGCGCTGGAGGTTGCTCGCGTCGACGACGACGACAATGATGTCCGGCGCCGGCGTGTCGGGACGAAGCCCTCGCAACACCTCCATCGCCACGTGCTCGTCAGGCGAGCGGCTGATGAGGCTGTAGGTTCCCGGTACGTCGATCACCTGGGTGACGCTGCCTCCGGGCAAGATGCACTGGCCGACCTTACGCTCGACGGTGATGCCGGGGTAATTGCCCACGTGCTGGCGCAAGCCGGTCAGGGCGTTGAAGACCGTCGTCTTGCCACTGTTTGGGTTTCCGGCCAGGGCGATAACCAGGCCACTGCCTTTGGTGGTGACCGTGACGGCGGCTGATGAGCAGCATGCGGGCATGTAAGCTTTACCGTGTAAAGTGTCGGCGGGTTCGAATCGGGGGCGAGTGTGGTGCTCCAAGCCCCCTCCCAACCTCCCCCAACGGGGAGGCGCGAAACGCGCGTGCGGGCAACGCTATTCGGCGTGCACGCGCACGTGCTGCGCCTGGTCGCGGCGCAGCGACAGGTGATAGCCTCGCAGGCGATATTCAATCGGGTCGCCCAGCGGTGCCCGGCGGATCACCTGGACTCGCGTCCCGTTGCAAAAGCCCATCTCAAGAAGCCGACGTCGCAGGTTGACGTCGCCTCCCACCGAGTAGACCTTGCCTGCGGTGCCAACCGTGAGTTGGTCGAGCGGAACAATACGATGCAGACCGTTTGCGGGTCGGCCGACTGGAGCGCACTGCCTTTCCATCTTCACTCCTGGGTTTGCCACAGGGGCAAACCCTTTGATTGCCTGCGTTAACTATAGCTCGTTGCGACCGGGTTGCAATTGGACAAGCGTGTAAAGCACTAAAATACCAAGATTTGGCATGCTGCTCCAAGATGGATTTACAGGTATGGCGTAGGATTCCGCGTGACGTGTTAGCCGCTAAAGTTGTTGTAATCTGTTGTTAAAGGTGAAGTTATGGACCGCAAGTTCTACCTCGATCTCGCCGCTTCGCATACGTGTCTGCCCGTAGGAGCCGATCTGGTGCTTAGAGAGCACGCCGATCACCATGAGATTCTCCGCAATGGCGACCGTCTGGGCGCGGTGCTCAAGGACGCTGCCGAGCGATATCAGACTCCCCTCGCTCTGCCGGTGATGGATTTGACGTTGGAGAAGGCGGCGCTACTCTCCATGTTGGGCGTGCCGGCTGATTGCGTTGACACCTACCACTTTTCGGAGTGCCCGACGGCCCAGACGATGGCGATGTTCCGCGCCCGGCTGACCGATCCCTACGACCCCCGACTTCAGGCCCAGGTGGATTCGATCAAGTGGATTGTCGCCAACACCGATCTCGTGCCGGTTGGTATGACGGTCGGTCCGTTCTCGCTGATGACCAAACTGCTGGCGGACCCGATTACCCCGCTCTACATCGCGGCGTCCGGCGTCACGGCCGACGAGGATCCCGAAGTGATGATGATCGAGCGTTGTCTGGAGATGTCACTGCAGATCATCCTGCGCTCGCTGACGGCGCAGATCCAGGCGGGGGCGAAGGTGGTCTTCATCGCCGAGCCGGCCGCCAATATCGCGTTTATCTCGCCGAACCAGATTGAAGCCGGCTCGGATATCTTCGACCGTTATGTGATGAAGTACAACCAGCGTCTGAAGTCGGTCCTGAAGGCGTGGGACGTGGACCTGTTCTTTCACTGCTGCGGCGAGTTGATCCCGTACATGGTGAAGAAGTTCTGCGAACTTGATCCGGCCGTGCTGAGCCTTGGCAGCAGTCGCAAGCTATGGGAAGACGCCGCCATTGTGCCGCAGACGACGGTGCTCTACGGCAACCTCCCCAGCAAGAAGTTTTACTCCGATGAGTTATCGCCGGTGGATGCCGTCAGAAAGCAGACGGCCGAGTTGCGCGCCCGCATGGACGCGACCGGCCATCCGTTTATCCTGGGCACCGAGTGCGACATCCTCAGCGTGCCCGGGCATGAAAAGAAGATCATGGACAAGGTGCTGGCGATGATCGAGACCGGCTCAGCGCATCGCCCGGCTGTCCAGCCAGTTCCTTCACGTATCCCGCACAACCCTCGCGAATTGGCCGAGGCTCGGCCGGCGTGATTGCGGTAGGCTGGCGCACCTGCCCAAGCACCAATGCCATGCTTGCGGACACGGGCATGACCCGGCTTCGCCGACACAAATGGAACGGGCGTGCCCATTTCTCCGGGCAGGCGATTTCTTAGCCCCAACGGGGCGGCATTCTTAAGCCCAGGGGAAGCGTACTCGCGCAGCCCTGGGTAAGAAACATTCACCCTGAATGACCTCTGAAAGGGCGACACCTCTTTCAGCACCGTATTCACTCCAGCCACTCGCTGACGCGCAACTTGCATCTGCCCGAAAAAAAGAGCACGCCCATTTCGGTGAGTCATTGCCCTGCCCGACCGGTCGGATACGATGCCTTCCCAAGGGAGCCGATATCCGGCACCGATTTCATCAGGAGTCTGTCAATGAACGACGTTGTGAAGGATCTGGCCGTGCAGAGCTGGTGTCTGCGGGCGTTTGAGACCAGTGAACAGGTGATCGAGCAGTTAAAAGCCATTGGCGTGTCCAATGTCGAACTCTGCGGCAAACACTGCGATTTCGGCAACGAGGCGATCTTTGACGAGGTCATCGCCAAGTACCGGGCGGCCGGGATCAGCATCCTGTCCATCGGCGTGCAGGGATTCTCTGGCGACGAGGCGAAGGAAGAGAAGTTCTTCAAGTTCGCGAAGCTGGCCGGCTGCCGACAGATCAGTGCCAGTTTCAGCCTCGCTCGCGTGCCGGGCGCGTACCGCATCGCCGAGAAGCTGGCCGACAAGTATGACGTCAATGTCGCGATCCATAATCATGGCGGCTATGACTGGCTTGGCAGCCGGGGGATGCTCTCGCATGTCTTCGCGCAGACCAGCCCGCGGATCGGGCTGTGCCTTGATGCGGCGTGGGCGATGCAGGCAGGGGAGAACCCGATCCAGATGGCCGAGCAATACATCGACCGCCTCTACGGCGTTCACCTGAAGGATTTCGTCTTTGACCGCGCCGGGCGATGGCATGATGTGGTGGTGGGGGAGGGCAACCTCGACCTGGCGAAGATGCTGGAGATCATCAAGACCAAGGCACCGGCGAACTGCAGCCCCATCATCGAGTATGAGGCCGACGTAGAAAACCCGGCTCCGGCGCTGCAGAGGTGCGTCGCGGCGGTGCGCAAGCTGGCCTGAGCGTCTGTTCTGGAGGCGTCCGGTGCCACCAGGGCGAAGATAAAAGGATCGAGGAACCATGGCTGTGGCAACTGAATATCCGGTGCAGGGCGTGGTGCGGTCGGTGGGGAATGGGACGATTGCGATCAATCCCGCGGGCACAAACTATGAGCTGCATCTGAGGCTCCAAGGCGTCTCTGCCGTGGCGGCCGGGGCGACGGTTCGCGGGATCATCCAAGTGAAGGGGCGGAAGGTTTGGACCGTCTCCTCCGGCGGAAATTTCGTGACTCCCATCACCGGCGAGCCGCGCGTGATCCAGGGACGCGTGATGCAGGCCGACGCCGCGCGGCTGGTGGTACAGGCGGGGATGAGCGTGATCGTCGAACTGCCGCAGGAGCCCACCGCCTATGACCTGGTGAACGGCCCGGTGGCGGTGGGAACGCTGGTGAATATCACGTTGCTGCCCGGTGCGACCTTTGAATCGATCCGCTGACATGGGCAATGGCGGGCTCCGAGGAGTGGATGGGCTCCTCAAAGTGGGGCGGCCGCCTCGGCCGCCCATTGGGTTGCCGACAGATCACGCTTGAGGGTGTCGGCGGAACAGGGAATCGCTGTGGCGTGAATCTGGGTTATCGGAGTGCCTAGTGTCGCGCCAAGGACCGGCGCATCAATTACTGTCAGGAATGGCGCAATGATCTCTTCTTACTCCTCCCCCTGGGGGAGGTTGGGAGCATAAGCGTTAACTTATCGCGGCCACAGGACCGTACTCTCCCGCCATTTTCTGTGCCTTTTGCGCTTTTTGTGGCAAAATTCCGCGATTTCGATCGGGCTACGCCAGGACCTGAGTCGGAGAAGAGGAATTGCCTCAAAAG
>JBBQTU010000106.1:0-13655 GCA_038213005.1 Tepidisphaerales bacterium
GGCCAGCGGTTTGTGCCGGTTGTCGCGACACCATTCATTAACGGCCCGCAATGCCCGACTTAACCGCTTACGCGATGTCTTACGCTTGATCACCCAGTTGCCCTTGCCAGAGCGGTCCCAGTAATGGGTAAACCCCAGCAGCGAGTTGTCAGGCCATGTGATTGAGCCTCGAAAGACAATGCCCGTTTTTCCGGGCACGCAATTTATTAGCCCCAACAGGGCGGCATTCCTAAGCCCAGGGTAAGCGTACTCGCGCAGCCCTGGGTAAGAACCATTCACCCGGATTGAGCCCTGAAAGGGCGACACCTCTTTCAGCACCGTATTGGCTCCAACCACCCGCTGACGCGCGACTTGCATCTGCCCGAAAAAACGGGCACACCCGCGGTCACCGGGGTGCGTGACAGTTTGGGCGACGTTTCTTCCGCAGCCCCGGCAGGGGCG
The DNA here is from genome assembly GCA_038213005.1 of Tepidisphaerales bacterium. Taxonomy (GTDB): domain Bacteria; phylum Planctomycetota; class Phycisphaerae; order Tepidisphaerales; family Tepidisphaeraceae; genus JBBQTU01. Next base: position 442 of record JBBQTU010000106.1, read on the forward strand.
GTACGCAGTAGCCCATCGGCGTAAGCCATGGGTCCCAAAGTGCGAGCAACCCTGAGCCCCAGCGGGGCGACACAACTTCTCATCGCCTGAAGTGTCACGCACCCGCAGTCACCGCAGCATCGGCCTGCGAGCATCGCTCCGAATAAGTGGCCCGCTTCCTGTGGAAGCGGAATCAACAGACGCCCCCACTCAAAGCACCTGCTGTCGCGACTGGCTAAGGCGGCCTTAGGACCGGCGCATCAATAACTGGCAGGGATGGCGCGATGATGTCTTCTTACTCCTCCCATTTGGGGGAGGCTGGGAGGGGGTTGGCCTCTCTGAGCCGGAAGGTTGTTGATGTACCGGTCCTTACCCAGGAACCGGCCCACTCGCCCAGGAATAATGTCACGCCCAAGCCCCGCCCGCCCAACCGCGACAAGGCGTGCCCGTTTTCCCAGGCAACCGCGCAAACCCAGCCCCATTGAGCAGCAGCGCACTCGTGGCGCGGTCCGCCTCGGCCGCAGCAATGCCGTCTCGCGGCAGCGAGTCCTTGTTCCGCTGCTGCTCAATGGGGCGGCCGATCGCCACATCACGCGGCCTGCCCGGAAAAACGGGCACGCCCCTCTGCGCCCGCCCAACCGCACAGGCTTGCATACCCGTCATTTTGCCGGTACTGCTAGAGTGCATTCGCGTTAAGCTATGTGAGAAGGAGTTCGATTCATGAACGTTCTAGTCGCCGGCGGCGCCGGCTATATCGGGTCACACACCGTCAAGCGCCTCCAGGCCGCAGGGCACAATCCCGTCATTTACGACAACTGCTCACGCGGGTATCGTCAGGTCGTCGACATCCTCAAAGCCCCGGCCGTCATCGCCGACCTCAACGACCGCCCCACCCTCCTCAAAGCCCTCCGCGATCACAAGATCGACACAGTGATGCACTTCGCCGCCTATGCCTACGTCGGCGAGAGCGTGGAAAAACCGCTGATGTACTACCAGAACAACGTCGCCACCACCGTCGCCGTGCTGCAGTGCATGGCCGAAGCCGGCGTGAAGAAGTTCGTCTTCTCCAGCACCTGTGCCACCTACGGCGACCCGATCAAAGTGCCGATCACCGAAGACGAGAAGAAAGCCCCCGTCTCCCCCTACGGCCGCAGCAAACTGATGGTCGAGCAGGTGCTCAGCGACTACGCCGCCTCGGACAAGACGTTCTCCTTCGCCGCCCTCCGCTATTTCAACGCCAGCGGCTGCTCGTTCGACGGCACCATCGGCGAAGCCCACGACCCCGAAACCCACCTGATCCCCGTGGCCATCCAGGCCGTCATGGGCCTGCGCCCCGAACTGATGCTCTTCGGCACCGACTACCCCACCCCCGACGGCACCAACGTCCGCGACTACATCCACGTTGAAGACCTCGCCGACGCCCACATCCTGGCCATGGAAAAGCTCCAGCCCGGCCAGACCCTCTTCTGCAACCTCGGCACCGGCCGAGGCTTCAGCGTCAAGGAGATCATCAATGCCGTCGAGAAGGTCGCCGGCAAAAAGGTCCCCCTGAAATACGGCCCGCGCCGCCCCGGCGACGCCATCGCCCTCTGGGCCGACCCAAGCTGCGCCAAACGCCTCCTGGGCTGGGAAGCCAAACACAAAGACCCCCTGGAAATCATCCAGTCCGCCTGGAACTGGCACTCCAAACACCCCCAAGGCTACGCCGGCTGATAGCCATCGCGTGGACGCAACCCAGTTCTCAACGCACTATTGGCAGACCACTACTCAATTGACTGAGTAATATTACTCAATACACTGAGTAGCCATGTACAGCCGGCCTCAACTGAAGGTAGTCCAAGAACGTCTTGCCGAGCCACGGCGGTTCATCCAAACGCTGCTGGTCCGCGCCAAGTAGGGAAAACGACGCTGGCGCAGCAGGCGGCAGCATCCTTCAAAGGAATGGTCCACGCAGCGTCCGCCGACACTGCGGTGCTGGACGATCGAATCTGGATCGAACAGCAAGAAAGAGGTCGCAATGAACCGCGTCCTCTTGTATTACTTTCCAGTGAGAGGAGCTACTATTATGAATGTGCGATATCTTTTGATGGCCCTTGCGTTATTAGCTGAGGTTGCATGCTTTGCCGGTGTGCCACTTCCCAAGGCAGTACTGTCCTATACAACCCCACAGGATGGTAGGAGCCATGTCATTCTGGACGTGATTTCCGGCTCAGGGCAGCAGGCCGTTGGCTATGTGCTTCTTGCTTCAGCGGATCTCGCGGCGGAGCCCCAGCAGGCATCTGGACCCACATGGGATATCACGGTTGTTCCAGTCGCTCAGAAGGGCGAGGGTGAACCGCTGTTCGTCTGCAAGTCCAGGTTTCTCAATCCGCAACATTTTCAAGCGAGATTGCTCTCTGTTGATGGACGCCTCGCTGTCTTAGTGAAGCCGAAGGGCGGCGCGTGGATCGTGCGGATAATGAATGCCCATGGGCGCGTGGAGCGAGACGTAACACTCAGTAACTCTATGCAGGGATACTCCTCATTTGCCGTAGCGGTATGTTCCGGCCGAATAGCCGTTATCCGTGGACGCAGCATCGACTTGGTGGATGTGCAGCAAGGGACATGTGAGACGCGGAGTATAGGTGCCAGGGACGCTAAATTCAGCATGGAGGTCGTTTGCCCATCGGCAGCAGGCGGTTTGTTGCTCGCAGGGAGCAATGGGCTGTCGATCGCTGAGACGGCAGTTGTTGCCGTTGATCGCGGTTTCGGGTTGATCCGTTCCGCTGTATATCCAGGAGTACTACCTCGCGCCGCAGTGATGACAGGTCCGGAGATGACCTCCTTCGTCTACCTTGCTGGTGGAGCAGGCAACCCCTTAAGGATGCGCATCATTGATTCCGAATTGCAGTCGCGTGCTGACGAAAAAGTGGCGGACTGGAACAACATCTTCGGTAGTGTGACTGCCGTCCGTGTGGCTTCGACAGACCGAACTGCGGTGCTGTACCCGCAGGGCCTGGCTGGCGATATTCGCGATGACAAGGCTCGCCGCGTAGCCCAGTACGATGTGCCCACAAACGGCATCATCGCATACGTTGTGGCCGGTTCCGATGACGAACTGCTTTGGATCGCGCTTAGCACCAAGGAAGATGCGCTTCTGTATAGCCCGTACTCTGGCCAGGTGATATTCCTCCGTGGAAGACAACTCCAGCCAGAAATCAATGGTGGTCCCCAGTAGACGTTGGGAGAGGAGAAAGGTGACGTGAGTCAAGTTAAGGGATGGATCGGCATTGATCCTAAAGTGTTCCATGAATAGCTGGTAATCCATGGGCCGAACAGCAAGAAAGAGGTCGCAATGAACCGCGTCCGCTTGTCGTTGTCACCGCCCTCTCGCGCAAGAATACTTGGTGCCGCTTCAATCGGACAGGGATCTGTCTATAGGTGGAAGGGTTTGGGGTACCTGACTCATTCGCGTATCCCAGTGGCACGGCCGACTCCGGCCGTCAGCGGAATGCTTCGCCCTCGCAGGTGACGCTTGAATTGGATGGGATACCCCCTGCGCAGAGTCAACGTCTTCCGTTATCGAGCGAGGTCGCCCGATCCACTTACACTTCCACGCACGGGGGTACACCCGCGTCGGCGAACTGGGCAGGTGGTCGCCGTTAGCGCGGATGACGACGGAATGGCCGACCGGAGGCGGATCGGCCTACTATTCAAAGGTAGCGTTTGGTTATCCTCGGCCGGCCGCCAATAGCTTCCGCTCAAGGCAAGGCCGGTGCAGTGGCCCATCCCGCCCTCGGGTGGAGCCTACGTTAGATGGCCGACATCGCCTTGCATGCCAAAAGAACTAAATCTGCGGATAGGCGTCCTCCCTACCTTTTCGCGGTCGGCCTCCGCTCGAGGGCGAGCGAGCCACTTTAAGACCAGCGATAACAGTTCCTGAACGCAATCGAGGCCGCGCGCACGGCGGCGAATGGCGGCACCATGAGCCTGTTGGTCGGTAGCGGTAGCGAGTACCCCCGCCGCTCCAACTTCGACACGTAGTTGGCTACTGAGCAGCGTCGGTGTCGCCCCCGCTCGACGCTTTCCAGTCAGTATTCCGTTGTAGACGCTAAGACTTCCTCTGCCCCGTCCCGCCCCCGCTTCGTTTCCTTCGCCGGGGCCGTACCACGGTTGCCTCATCGCTTCGCTCCCTTGCGGCCGACGATGCCAGCGCCGCAGGGCCAGGACGTTTGCTGGTGGCGGACGCCCATGTACCGCCGGTCTTGCCCGTGGAGGGCAGAAGATCTCCCAAGTTCCCGCACAGACCCCCTTGCCAGCCCGCTCATGCTCCAGCGACCCCGGACAGACCGGACGGAACTCGCCTTGTCGCTCCGCCCGACGTGGCCACGGCTACGGGAACGTCCGTGGCTCTCTCAATTGTGCTTTCGGGGCTCAATAACATCGCTTGATGGCTTGCTGTCTACGCTTCAAAGCGCCGAGGCTCTCCCGACGCGATGCAAGACTCGCTTCCGATTGCGCGGCTACGCTCTATCGGGTGGGTTTCGCACCCACAGGGCCTGCTATGAAAAGTTTCAGCTTTGTGTCAGTTCACATCGCATTCTCCTTTCGCGAACTTACTTGGCGCAATCCCGGTTCATTCCCCTCAATCGCGCGCAACCCCTTATGACATAAGGCCCCGCGCCACCCCCACCCCCTCCCCAGACAACCTGCGCATCTGGGTCAGGCGGATCACCAGCCGGCCACCGGCGTAAGTGAGTCAGCAACCTGGCCGCTGGACCCCTCCCGCCGGGCCACGGGCTTCGCAGCAGCCTCAGCACTTCGTGCCGATTTTCACCAGCGGCCTGTTTCTCCGTGACCCTTATCTTGACAGTCGGACCCCCGGTTCTTATCGTTTGCCCGGTTTGGCTTGGCGGAATCGCCATGTCCCTTCCGAATACAACGGTTTTCCACAACAAGGTCTCGAAAGGAGATTCTACAATGGGCGTGAAAGTCGCGATTAACGGTTTCGGTCGCATCGGCCGGATGGTTTTCCAGGCGCTCTGTGATCAGGGCCTGCTGGGCAAGGACAAGATTGACGTCGTCGCCGTGGTCGATATCTCGACCGACGCCGACTACTTCGCTTACCAGATGAAATATGACTCCGTTCACGGGCACTTCAAGCATGCCGTGAGCACCAAGAAGAGCGACCCGGGCGCCGCCGAGGCCGACACCATCGTGGTCAATGGTCACGAAATCAAGTGCGTGATGGCCGTCAAGGACCTCGCTCAGCTCCCTTGGAAGGCCATGGGCGTTGACTATGTCATCGAGTCCACCGGCCTGTTCACCGAGAGCGAGAAGGCCAAGGGCCATATCGCCGCCGGCGCCAAGAAGGTCATCATCTCCGCCCCCGGTAAGGGCGAAGTGAAGACCCTGGTCATGGGCGTGAACCACGAGGAATACGACACCACCAAGCACAACATCGTCAGCAACGCAAGCTGCACGACCAACTGCCTGGCCCCGGTCGTCCATGTCCTGCTCAAGGAAGGTTTCGGCATCGAGACCGGCCTGATGACCACCATCCACAGCTACACCGCCACCCAGAAGACCGTTGACGGCCCGTCCAAGAAGGACTGGCGCGGCGGCCGCGCTGCGGCTTGCAACATCATCCCCAGCACCACCGGCGCCGCCAAGGCTGTCGGCGAAGTGCTCCCGGTGACCAAGGGCAAGCTCACCGGCATGGCCTTCCGCGTTCCGACCCCGGACGTCAGCGTCGTTGACCTGACCTTCCGCACGGTCAAGGACACCTCGATCGAAGAGATCGATGCGGCCCTCAAGAACGCGAGCAAGACCTACCTGAAGGACATCCTGGGCGTCACCGATGAAGAACTGGTCAGCACCGACTTCATCCACGACCCGCGCAGTTCGATCTACGACAGCCTCGCGACCCTCCAGAACAACCTCAAGGGCGAGAAGCGCTTCTTCAAGGTTGTCTCCTGGTACGACAACGAGTGGGGCTACAGCAACCGCGTGATCGACCTTCTCAAGCACATGGCCAAGAAGGACGGCAACTGCGGCGGCGGCGGCTGCTGCAAGTAAGTGAATTTCAGATCTCAGCTCTGAGATCCGAGATTGAAGATAAACCAAAGGGCGGTCGCGGAAGCGGCCGCCTTTTGTGTATAATGGTGGCGAGGTGAATACATGACGGTTCTTAATGCCCATTTCGACAAAGGGATGCTTGTAGTTGATGACCCTATCCCTGCCGACATCCCTGCCAACGCCAGGGCGCGAGTCATCGTGGAATCGCAGGGTCCGTGCAAGGCGTTTGAAGAGATCGCGAAGCTGGCGATCGACGCGGACTTGCCCCCTGACTATTCAGAGAATCACGACAAGTACCTCTATGGAGTGAAGGGAAAATGAACGGTTGCTTTGTGGATACGTCATTCCTTCTCGCGCTGGTGCTGAGGAGAGACGCGCATTCCAGGGTCGCCACCACACTCTTGGCAACCCTGCCGGGACGGTTCATAACCACGGACTATGTTCTTGTTGAGACCGCCAATGGGTTGTGCAGTGCTGTGCTCCGACCGCTGGTTCAACCAATCATCAGGCTGATGCGTGAGGAGCCACGCATCCAGATTGTGCAGGCATCGCAACGTCTTCTGGACGCCGGCTTGTGGTTGTTCCAGGAAAGGCCCGACAAGGGCTGGAGTTTTACCGATTGTATCTCATTCGTCGTCATGCGCGAGCATGACATGACCGATGCCCTAACGTCCGATCACCATTTCGCGCAGGCCGGCTTCAAGGCCCTGCTGCGAAGCTAAGACGGTGCCCGGTTATCTCCCGGCTTCCGTTGCGGCAGTCGGCCATAACTTGACAGCATCTGTTCGGTCTGTTGCATGGCATCCTGCGACGAAAGCCCGCACAGGCGATATCACTGGATGAATTCCACCGGATCGATTCTCCGATCCACCACCTCACGCTTGTGCTGCTACGAATCGCGAAGGGGCATCCGCCACACGGCGGCTGCCCGGCTGCCGCTTCCGCTTTGTCGCCGAGGCGAAAAGGGTATACTTGTCCTGCATGCTGCATCGTCACCTGAACCATTCCGACTGGACCCTGGCCGCGGTAGACGACATTATCGCACGCGGCCGGCTTGACGACTGGAAGGAACTCCGGGACGAATTGGCGCATCGCGAGGATGTCCGCCGGCGGGTGCTTCGTGTCTGCGCGGCGTACCTCGCGGACCCATACGCGCAGCGCTATCACTTTTGGGATCATTATGTCCGCAAGCAATTTGCCTGAATGGGATGGGAACGGACCGACCTGACCGACTATCGGCGTCTGCATTCCAAGTGGCATAACTGGGATCGTGTCAGGGATGTCTGCGCGACTATCGCTGCCGACTTGTTCCGTGACCTGTGACGCATTCGGCACGCGATATGTTTCTGCCTAAAGCATCGCAGGCCGATCCATCACTGGACCGGCCCGCGTTTACTATTCACCTTGTCGCTTCGCGATCAGCCGCAGCAGCAGCCCTTCTTGTAGAAGGCGGGCAACTGGCTGCCGGTCTTCTCCCACTGCTTGATGATCGCTTCGGCCTTGCCGGCGCAGTTCAGCATGTGCAGCTTGCGCTTCACCATGCCGGTGATGGCGTCACGGGCGGGCCCGAGGTAGTTGCGCGGGTCGAACTCGCCGGGCTTGGTGGCGAAGACTTCGCGGATCTTGGCCGTCAGGGCCATGCGAAGGTCGGTATCAATGTTGACCTTGCACACGCCGTACTTGGTGACGGCCATGTGGATCTGGTCTTCGGGGACGCCCATGGCGTTGGGCATGGCACCGCCGTACTTGTTGATCAGGTCGAGGAATTCCTTGGGCACGCTGGAAGAGCCGTGCATCACCAGCGGCAGGCCGGGACAGGTCTTCATGATCTTCTCGACCACGTCGAAGGCCAGCTTGGCCTCGCTCTTGAACTTGAAAGCGCCGTGGCTGGTGCCAATCGCGACGGCAAGGCTGTCGCAGCCGGTGCGCTTCCAGAAATCAGCGGCCTGCACCGGATCGGTCAGGAACTTGTGCAGATTCTTCTGGTATTCCTCGGCATCCAGGCCCTTGACGTCTTCCTCAATGCCACCGAGCTGGCCGAGCTCGGCTTCGACCGGCACGCCGGCGGCGTGGGCGACCTGCGTGGCCTCGGCAACCAGCTTGATATTCTCTTCGTAGGGATGATGCGAGCCGTCGACCATCACGCTGGTGAAGCCGTCCTTGAGGCAGGTCTTCACAAGGTCCACCGTGTCGCCATGATCCAGGTGGATGGCGATGGGCAGCTCGGGATGCTCTTCGACGGCGGCGTCGATGATGTGCTTGAGGTAGCGCATGTTGGCGAACTTGCGCGCCCCTTTGGAAATCTGCAGGATCAGGGGGGCCTTCTCGGCCGCACAGGCCTCGACGATTCCCTGGGTGATTTCCATGTTATTCACGTTGAACGCGCCAATGGCGAATCCGCCGTCATAGGCGAGCTCGAACATCGGCTTGGTGCTCATCAGCGGCATAAAACAGGTCCTTTCTACAAAACTTTGAAGATAACTTGGGGTGGCGCTGGTCCGGCGGCCGACCCACTCACGGAGCCAGACTAGTGTATTGATGATGGCCGGGTTTGCAACCGGGCGAAGAGCCAACCGCCCGCGGCCGCGCCGGGCACACAAAGGGGCGTCAAAATGGCATGGTCTGATCCATCCAGTCGTCCTGCTTGAGCACCTGCTTGCGGTTGAAGCGAGCCATGCGCTCGGCCTGCGCCTGGGCCAGGCGGGTGAGCCGCTCGACCCCAATGGCGCGCCAGCCGCGGCGGATGTGGGGGGCGTGGCGAATGAACAGGTCATCCTCGGCGCAGCAGAACATCTGGGCGGAACCCGGATCGCCTTGCCGAGCGGCTCGGCCGAAAAGCTGGCGATCGACGCGGCCCGATGCGTGCGGTTCGGTAGCAATGACATGCAGGCCGCCGGCATCGGCGACGCCGCGTCCGAGTTTGATATCGGTGCCGCGGCCGGCCATGTTGGTGGCGACGGTGATCTTGCCTTGCAAGCCGGCTTCTGAAACGATCGAGGCCTCCTGGGGGGTCTGCGTGGCGTTGAGCACACGATGCTTGCGGCCAAGTTTTTCCAGCCGCCGGCTGACCTCTTCGGACGCCAGCACGCTTCGCGTCCCGACCAGCACAGGGGCGCCTTTGTCATTCAGTTCGCAGACCCGATCCACCACCGCCTGCCACTTCTGCTCCAGCGTGTCGAACATGCGCGTGGGCAGATACTGGCGGATGCACGGGCGATTGGTGGGGATGCGGACGATCGGCAGCCGATAGATCTGCCACATCTCGCCGCGGGATTCCCATGCGGTGCCGGTCATGCCGGCCATCTTCGGATACTGCCGGAAAAACCGCTGGAAGCTCAGGCGGGCAAGGTTCTCCTTGTCGCTGGTGACGGGCACGCCCTCTTTGACCTCCGCGGCCTGGTGCAGGCCGTGCCGCCAGCTCCGGTCGGCCATCACGCGCCCGGTGAACTCGTCGATGATCTGAACCTTCTGGTCCTCGGTGATGAGGTATTGCTCATCGCGCACATAGCAGTGACGGGCGGTCAGAGCCTGCGTGACCAGTTCCTCGCGGCGTCGGGCGCCGCGCCAGAAGCCCGAGCCGGCGGCCAGTTCTTCCAGACGGTCGCGGCCGTCTTCGGTCAGGTCGATGCTGCGCACGGTGCGGTCGATGGTGAAATCCGCCCCCTCATGCAGAAGCTGGGCAAGTTGGTCGGCGGCCACATACAGCGTCGAATTGGGATTGTCATCCGGCGAATTGGAGATGATCAGCGGCGTGACGGCTTCATCGATCAGCAGGCTGTCAGCCTCGTCGACGATCACGCGGAACAGCCCCGGCACCAGGAGTTGCCGTCGCTGGTTGTTGAGCAGGAGGGAACTGATCATCGTCTGCGGGGCATTGCGGAGCGTTCCCAGAGCGATCTGGTCGCGGAGAAAGTCGGCGACGAGTTCCTTGCTGGTATTGTAGACGATGTTGCGGCGGTATTGGTCGAGTCGATCCTGCTGCGAAGTCTCGTGCGTGACAAAGGCAACCCGAAGCCCCATCAGGTCGTAGATCGGCTTCATCTCCGTGGCATCGCGCTCCACCAGATAGTCATTGACGGTGATGACATGCAGCGGGCGGCCTTCAAGTCCCCAGAGGGATGCGATCATCGCGGCGGTAATCGTCTTGCCTTCGCCGGTCGCCATCTCCGCGACAAAGCCAGCCTGCATCGCCAAGGCGCCCATGATCTGCACGGGAAATGGCCGCAGGCCCAGGGCGCGCCAGACGGCTTCGCGGACCAGGGCCATGGCGCGATCGAGCACGGGGCCGGCGAGGCGGCCCAGGCGCGCTTCGTCCTTGACCTCTGCCACGGCGGTGCGGAATCGATCCACGCCAAATTCGTGAATCTCCTTTTCCAGCAGTTCGACCCTCTCCGCGGTCGCCTTCAGCTTGGACAGGACGGGGCGCCGATTGGCGAAAAAGCCGGCCGCCGCGTTGACCAGATGATCCGGTCCGCGCAGCTCGGGCTGCTTGACGCGCCGCGCGTCAAAAATCGCCCATAGCTCCTGGCTGGTCAGGTCCGTAGCGCTCATTGGGTTAGCTCCACACGGCGCCGATGCTGCGCTCCTGAAGCAGTTGTCGCACGTGACGTTCTCCGTAGTCCCACAGCGTCTCGCGGCCGACCGAGAAGCGAATGTAGACCCGCTGGCCGGCACGCAGATGGCCGTCGGCATTGTCAACCTTGATGACCACCTCGAACTCCGGCGCGGCGGTTCGCACACCCTTCTCGTCCTTGGGGTCGGTAGCCACCGGGCCGCCGCCGCTGAATCCCAGTGACGGGTGCGGCAACTGCGGCTGAGCGCCCGGAATCGCCATCGGCGGACCCACCGGATGGATGATGGTGCTGATGTCGCCGGCGAGCCGGATGGATGTCTGATCGTCCACCTCACCCGGCTTCAGCTCGCTTTCACGATTCTTGAAGTGCTCGAAAAAGCCGGCGTCCACCTGGGCGACGGGACAGCGGGCTTCGAGACGGTGCATGGTGGCAACCAGGCCGATGTCCTCGCCACGTTTGAGATAGCGGCCCTGAAGATGCTGCACCATCGGAGAGATGAACTCCCCATCGAACGGCGCGCGGATCGTCAGGGCATCTCTCCGGGCGGTCAGCTCATCCAGGTGCGCCTGCAGGACCTTCACCTGGTCTTCGTCGATCTGGCGCTGCGTCTGGTCCGCGGTCATCGCCAGTTGCATGTGCAGGCGATTCGCCTCGAGCTTGGCCTGGGTCTGCGTGATCTGAGAATCCAGTTCGGGATTGCTGCAGACCAGCAGGACCTGCCCCTTCTTCACGCTGGCTTCGTCGGTCGTCAGGATCTGCTGGACAAATCCGTCATAGTCCATGCGGATCATCTCACGCTGCTCGGGTTCCAGGATGGCCTGAGTCCACACCTTCGCGGGAAACCAGATCATCCCGGCCAGCACCACCGCCGCGGCCACCACGCCGCCGGTGAACGCCCAGGCCCTCCCGCGCTTCCGATGCAATTCCGGTTCGATCGTCAGATAACGGAAGAGCTTGAAGATCGGGACGACCAGCCAGGTGACAAGCCCGCCGATCGCCATCAGCACGCCCAGCACCGGCACGCGGTCGCTGACCATCACGATGATCAGCAGGCCGATGAACATGCGGTAGATGCCCGATGCGATGTAGTACGTCAGCAGCCACGCCCGCTGCTTCAGTGGCGGCAGCGCCTGCTGCTGCTTCAGGCGGAACACATGCCGTTTGATCAGCCCCAGGGCATACTCGCGGCTCTTCTGGCTGAGATTGGGGATCTCCAGCATGTCCGACAGCATGTAGTAGCCGTCGTAACGCAGCAGCGGGTTGGCGTTGAACAGCACCGTCGAGACGCTGGCGATCAGCATGGCGTTATACGCCAGGGCGTTGATCGTCTGGGTCTCGTTGGTGCCCGCCCAGATGAAGGCCATGATGGCGGCAAAGAACAGCTCGACATACATGCCGGCCGCCCCGACCGTCGCCCTCGCCCACGGGCTCTGGAAGCCCCAGGCGCTCGACGCATCTACATATGGCGTCGGGATGAACACCAGGAACATGATCCCCATCTCGTGGACTTCGCCCCCGAAACGCCGGCAGGCCACCGCGTGCCCCACCTCGTGCAGCAGCTTGGTGATCACGAACGTCAGCCAGAGATAGAACCAGTTGGACGGGTCAGTCGCATGGCTGGCCGCCGTTTGCAGTTCCGTCCACCTCGGCCCCAGCCGCGCCAGCGCCGCGATGATCAAGACAATCCACACTGCCAGTCCCGTGCGGCTGAACACCAGCCTGCCCAGCGGCATCCACCGCTTGACGAAGCGATCGGGATCCCACAGCGGGATGCGGGGAAACAGGAAATTCATCAGCCGCCCCTGCAGGCGACGGCGTTCCATCTGCTTGTACCGGCGCAGAAGCACATCCGCATCCGGCGTGATGTCGGCTTCGATCAGATTGGCCGCGTGAAGCTGCGAGAGAATCTGAATGACTTCCGGCTGCGTGGGCGCGGCATCATCAAGCTGACCGCCGACCAGTTCCCATGCCTGGGCGACGCTGCGCCGGCCATCAAGTAGCCCGACAAAACGATATGCCGCATCGCTCAGCCGGTGATACTGATTCCCCGCCGGATCGCGGACGACATACCACGGCTCACCGCGATAAAACTGCCGCGAAATCTGGGCGCCGGGGCGCAGGCGCACCTTAAGAGTCGCCACGCGATACCAGGACTCGGAGAATGTGGGTCTAAGTGCGAGCATAGAAGCCGTTTTCCGATTGCCGACCTTCAAATCTCAGATTCTGAATCTCAATTCCCAAATCTCAAATCTCAAATCTCGAATTCCGAATCTCAAATCCGATATCTCGAATCTCCAATCTCCAATTCCAGATCGGAGACCCAGCCCTCATCACCACCAAAGCTTGAGCTTGAGGAAGTCGATCAGGCGATGCGTCCAGATCCACGCCAGCGAACGATCGCCAATGTCGATCCGGGCCTCGCCGCTCATGCCTGGTAGCCAGTCCGCAGCCTCCGCCGAATCCAGTGTTCCATAGACGCGGAACACATTGCTGCCTTCCTTGGGCTCACCCATGGGCACGATGCGTGTCACGGTGAATCCGAACGATTCACCCGGCCGGCCGGTGGTGGCGATATTTCCCTTCTGCCCCACTTCCAGCGACTGG
>JBBQTU010000107.1:0-13653 GCA_038213005.1 Tepidisphaerales bacterium
CCAGGGCGGTAAAGCGGATGAGCCTGGAATGGACGATGCGGGACCGTGGCCGGCCCAGACGCAAAGGCCCGAAGAAGCAGGCGGCAGGCAGGTGATCGAGTGCCCATGGATCTGCAAATGTGGGATGTCACCTTTTCCGGGGTTTCACCTTTTCCGGGGTGTCACCTTTTCCGGGGCCACCGAGGCGGCCTGCCCCACTTTGAGGATGCACACCGGTTTGAGAGGTGTACTCCAGTCTTCGACGGCAACGCCTTCCATGATGGCGAAGTGTTTCACGTTCGGCGTGGCAACAATCAGATGGTGGGGTTTGGCACAGGGCAATCGCGAGGAGCCCGCGTGGCTGGGTCGTTGGCCGAAAAGCGACTACAGAGTCGCTTCTACGTAGCCGCGACTTTGTAGTCGCGGTGCGAGCCCGTCCACGCCCCATCCGCCCAAGCCGCCATGAAATCCCAAGGGGCCCGGATAAAGGGTCAAAGCCTATTTCCGCGACGGCCGGATGGCCGGGAATGCACGGGAATCGACCAGTTCCCGAGGCCGCCACAGCAGTCCGGCCAATCGGCATCGCCGGCCGCCTGACCTTCCCATCCGCCCCGGAAACAGCAGCAGGACCGGGCATTTACCCCAGGCGCTGCTTTTCGCAGCATCCTATGACCCCGATGAGTTGACTTTAGGTAAACTTGACTTAGAGTTAAGAGCATGAGGATCGTCAAGCCGCCGACAGTCCGGCAATGGATGAGGACGCATCCCAACGCCAGATCGCCCCTGTCTCGGTGGCTGGAACTGACAGCCCAGGCGCAGTGGACAAGCCTCGGCGACATCCGCAAAGCGTTCCGATCCTGCGACGAGGTGAGGGTAGGCAGCGGCCGGACACTACAGGCTGGTTTGTGCCGTGCATTACAATCTCGGCCGCTTATTTGTGCTTCGCTTCATGACCCACGCGCAGTACAGCGAGGATCGCTGGAAGGCTGAACTATGAAAACAGCAACGGCAATGCGTTTCGGCCGGCTTCCCAAGTCTTACAGAAACTTGGTCGGCATGCTGATTCCCCGGCCCATTCACAGCGAAGATCAGGCGGAAGAGGTCTGGGAAGTCATCTCGATAATGGCCGGGCGCGGCGACCTGACGGAGGACCAGGAGGATTACCTGCTGATTCTGAGTGAAATGTACGAGGCGTGGCAGAAGGAGAATGATCCCATGCCCGCAGAGACCTCGCCGCTGACACAGCGGCTCGCCTATCTGCTGGAGCAGAGCCAGACGAGTCAGGGGTCTTGGGCAAGGCTTCTAGGCGTGAGCGATTCCTACATCTCGATGGTAGTGCGAGGCAAACGCGGGTTGACGCCAGAGCACATCCGCAAGTTGTCCGATCACTTCGCGATCAGTGCCGGGTATTTCGTGTGACAGAGCCGGTGCTTTGACCCGGCCGCCGGCCACCTCTACTATTCCCCGACGCGAGTGGGCCACCTGAGCTATTTTCAAGGAATGCGATGTCGATTCTGGTTGCGATGCCGGTGTATAACGAGGCCAAGTACGTGCGCCAGTCGCTGGCGCAGGTGCGGCTTTACCACGACCATATCCTGGTGATCGACGATGGCTCGACCGACGACACGCCCAAGATCCTGGCCGACTGCCACGACTGCCAGGGGGTTAACGTCATTCGCCACGCCTCCAACCTGGGCTATGGCCGCAGCCTTATCGGCGCGTTTAATTGGGCCCAGGCCAACGGCTACGACTGGGTCATCACCATCGACTGCGACCTCCAGCACGAGCCGGCGCGGATCCCGGATTTCATCCGCGAAATCCAGACCGACCAGTGGGACATCATCAGCGGCTCAAGATATCTCCGCCCGGATACCCAGGACGACCTGCCCCCGGCCGACCGGCGCAGCATCAACTCCACCCTTACGTGCATCATCAACGACCTGTTCAAGCTCAACCTCACCGACTCGTTCTGCGGGTTCAAAGCCCAGCGAGTCCCTGCCATCCAGAAATTGAAG
Organism: Tepidisphaerales bacterium; assembly: GCA_038213005.1. Lineage (GTDB taxonomy): Bacteria > Planctomycetota > Phycisphaerae > Tepidisphaerales > Tepidisphaeraceae > JBBQTU01. The sequence continues at coordinate 1,995 of JBBQTU010000107.1, forward strand.
CTCGACGTCCCCGGCTATGCCTTCCCGATGCAATTCTGGCCGCGCGCCGTCTACGCCGGTCTACGCATCAAGGAAATCCCCGTCCGCCTGATCTACAACGACCCCGGCCGCCATTTCGGGGGAAACCTCGACGACGCCTCCGAACGCCTGGTGCACTATCTCGAAGTGCTCAATGGCGAAGTGCAGCAGCACACCATCGCGCCGCTCTGAACAAGCTTCAGAGACTGAATGTAGAAAGTTCAGCACCCCAATGGCCAAGAGGCGAATTGCGGGCTGATGCCACGGATGCGCAGCAGGGAGAACGGGCAGAAGCTCAGGCATCTTATCGCGGGAGAGGATGGTGGGGGTGACACTACTTCAGCGTGCTGAGGCGGGTGGTGCAGCGCTGGACGTAGGCAACGTACTCGGCGACGTCGTCGGCGTTACTGTCCCAGCCCTGGGTGCGCACGCGACGCTCGACCTCGCGGATCATCGCATCCACCTGAGCGTCGGTCATCTGGTCCATGTTCTGGAGGCTAATGCCTGTGGGGAATGCCGCATTGCGTATGTCATCCTGGACGAAATACCGCAGGCGGACGAGTTTGAACAACCGGGCGGCCTGACGATAGGCATCCTGCGCGGCGGCGACCTGGGTGTCGCGATCTTTGCCGCTGGCGCGCACGGCGTTTAGAAACGCGAGGTCGCCGGTGAGCATCTGGCCGCACGCGGCGACCTGGTCCATGTGCCAGCGGTAGCGCGGGGCATCATCGGCATACTGGGGATTGGCCAGGTGACGGCGGTATTCCTTCTGGGCGTTCTGGAAGGTCAGGACAGCGCGGCCGTAGCCGAAGGCGGCCTCGTCAAGCCGGGCGGCGTTTGCGGTAAGCTGCGCGGGCGAGAGGCTGGTCAGCGAGACCGCGGCCGTAGGCACCTCGAGCTGCAGCTTCTCGTAAGGCGCCTTCATGCCCCAGGCTTCAATCTCGCATCGGCGTCCGACGTCCCATTCCTCGGTGCCCCAGTTTTCAAGGGCGAGGGCCGGGCGACTGTCGACCACGGAGTCGCCCATCTGGATGTGCCGCTGGCCGGTGAGATCCTGGAGGACCTGTGCCCGCTTGTAGTAGTTGTACGCGAGGGCAAGCGTTGACACGCCGTAGGGGAACGGCTGGTACTGCTGCAGATATTCAAGATCGGCGCCGTTGTAGGTCTGGGCGACGGGGGTGACGGCCGATAAAGCCGGAGACAGTGTGGGGCGCAGTTTGTCAGGCAGCAGATTGCCCTGGGCATCGACGAGCATGGGCATGGCGGTGCGGCGCTGGCCGGAGTCGGCGGCGCGTTTTTCACGCGCGGCGCGGTACGCGGTGTCCTGGCGTGCGCGGCGGCGGTAGTATTCCTTTTCCTGGCTGCCGCCGAGTTTGTCGCCGTAGATCGATCCGATCTGGGAGATGATGTTGATATTGTTCGGCCGCTCGCCGTCCACGCTGCGGGCATAGTCGATGGCGTCCAGGATGGTGGCATACTTGTTGGAGAGCGCCGCCATCTGCACGGAGAGGTTGTAGGCCTTGTTCCATATCTGGAACAGATGGACGGTGTCAAACTCCGGCTGGAGGAGGCGAATCCACTCAATCTGCGTGTCGAGCCCCTGCAGGTCGCGGTTGCCCTTTTGGGACTCGCTCTGCGTCCAGAGAAACATCACCAGGGGGCCGCGCAAACCGCCCAGAAGCAGCGCCAGCGCGTAGCTGTCCATCCGACTGAGCGAAGTGCTGGACTGTTGCCCCGCCGCTCCGCGTGCGTGCATCTTGGTCCGCTGCTGCTGAACCAGCATCTGCATGGCGCCGGTGGCGAGCAGGGCGACGATGAGCACCGCAATGATTGTTGTTCGGCCACGCTTCACGGCGCCACCTCCTTCCGACGCAGGAAGACATAGGACAGCACGACCACCGGCAGGCCAAAGGCGGCCAGCACCAGCAGGGGATCGACCAGTCGCGACCACGGCATCGAAACACCGCGGTCAATGTCATCTATTACTGCGAAACGCGACACATCGGGCAATATCTTGGCGACGGTGATCATGAACTGATTGAGTGCCTCGACCGAGCGGTTGACGGTTTCCAGGACGGGCGGAGCAGCACCTTTGAACAAATCCGTCGCAACCTGCCGACCCACGCCCGGCCGGGCCACATCCGCCAGTTGTTCCACGCCCCAGTGCCCCAGCAGGATCACCAGCGTGAGCACGACCGCGATGGGCCACGATACAAATGTCGAGCAGAAAATCGAGATGATGATCACCAGCAGGGAGAGCAGCCACAACATCAGGTAGCTCTTGGCAAGATTCTGGGCAAAGCCCCGATCGGCGCTGGAGAGTTGCAGTGAAGCGTCATTCACGCTCACCCAATGGCCGGGCGTGACGCAGCGAATGGCAACATCGAAGTTGCCGCCCTGGACGGCGTCCGCGGGTACGGAGACGAGGATCGACCGGCGGGATTCCACGGGGACAACCCGCTGGGCCTCCACATTGGTCTTCAGGTTCATCACGGTCAGTTGGACCTTCGTCAGTTGCTCTGTCTCTTCGGGGGTGTCGCCGCTGCGCTCGACCACGCAGCGTAGTTCGAACGTGACGTTGCCCTTGGCATCGGGCTCCACGGTCGCGTCGCGGAACGCGGCGATGGCCAGGGGAGAATTGGTCTTCTCGCCGCGCAACTGCTGGCCGGCCGATCCAACCCGTCCACGCAGCAGTGGCGGCAGGAGTTGCCCCTGAGCGTCCTTGGCGGGTTTGATGAAGCGGGGTTCTCCGCCGGGCTGTTGCGGCGGCGCCATCAGTTGAACCGGATTAGGACCAATGGCGAACTCAGTGCCGACGCTGACGGGCGTTACCGCGATATAGATGCGCCCGGCGCGGGCCATCGCCGCCGCCATGGGCTCGGCCAGAGGCGTCTGGGCCCTGCCCTGCGGGCCCTTGCCGGGCACATACACCGGCTGGCCCTTGTTCAGTTGCGAAGAGGGGATGAAAGTCGACTGGTCCTCTCGAAGTATCTCAATATTGAAGAACGCGGGATTCACCACGGCGGCGTCGGGCGGCGTGGCCGGCACCAGGGTTGGCCCCAGGATTCCGCCGGGCGAAACGGGCTGGGTTGTGGCGGCGAGCTGGGCGGCCTGGCGGGCCTCGTCTTCGGTGAGCTTGCGCTGCTGCCAGTCGGCAAACTGCGTGAGTATGACCAGGCCGACGCCATCGGGGTTCTCGCTGGTCTGCACGTCATCGGCGGTCAGTTGGAACGGGACGATGAAACTCTGCTCGCCGGCGCCATACATCCATCGCAGGGGCGAGGAGGCGTCCGGCTGGCGGCTGTACATCTGGAGGTCGACAGGCACCTGGTACACCCGGGCGTTGAGCAGGCCGTTTTCGGTGTAGTACCGCAGCGTCGGGGCGGATGCCTCCGGGACACTGCCGCTGGCGAGACTCTGCCGCGAGTCGCTCAGGATCGACCACTGGCGATACTCGACAAACCCCCACGTGAACAGGCCCATGATCAGCAGAATGGTCGCAGAGACCACGGCGAAACCGCCGATCTTGCCGATCACGATCTCAAGCCGGGTCGTGGGCTTGGTGACGATCGTGTAGATGACACGATTGTCGATTTCCTTGGGGATGCTTGTGCAGGCCAGGATGATGGTGGTGATCGTAACCAGCATGCCCGAAGCGAACAGGCAGAACTTGGTCGTCTGGCGGACGGAGTCCTGCTCATCCAGCGGGCGCTGGAACTGCGAGACGAGGATCACGCCGACGATCGCCAGCGGAATCAGCCACAGGACGCGACGGCGGATGGACTCGGCAAAACAGACGCTGCCGATCGCCCGCGTCCGCCCGAGGCTGAAGCGCAGGACATCGCGGAAGCGTCCGAATACCAGCAGACCCAGCAGAACGATCAGGGCCGCAACCGCCCACTGGGGGTCTGCCTGAACCCGCTGCATCCACGTTTGAGCCAATGTTTGAGCCCACAGTGAGGGAGACGAGGCGAGTGTGTGATTTAGCAGATGCATTGAGTTATGTCCCGCCACGCAATATCACGGACTCTCGTATTCTACAACGGCGTCTAAACCAGCCAGTTCTCGATCCTCAGGCCCGGTACAACTGCAAAGTGTCCGTCAGCCGTGAGCAGGGTCATGTCCTGCAACCGGGCGACGGCGGCAATCTGAACATCATCCCGGCGTGTCTCTTGAGCACCGCGCTCACATGATTGGTGTCCAGCAGGTATGCCGTCATGTTTCAAAGAGTCGGATCAGGATGCGCCTGGCGCACTTCTTCCTGCTTCGTTGTGCATCAGTTCCGTCAGCACCCGATCCACTTCATTGCTCGCATCCGCCCAGAGGCCCGCATGCTTCAGAATCGCCTGAGCACTGCCTGGCGATCCGCCATGTCTATGTACACGAACCGGACGCACGCTCACCGCCTCGCCTTCAGGCAGCGAAGCCGCGCCGTCCAGAACAACCACTCCGTGCTCAACATGGCCACGATACATCATCACACCCATTCTATCACGATCCGCCGCCGCAATCACGATTGCGACCGTGCCGCCTCCGTAAGCAGCAGATCAACTGCTCTGCGGAGTGTTCTCGCGGACGACGCGAACGAACAGATCTTCCAACGTCGTCGTCGGATGAGTGATCTTCGCGTCGCCGGCGCCCAGTTTGGCCATAAACTGCTGCAGTTCGGCGATCTGCGGAGGCGTCAGCCCCTTGGCAGTCACCTGTGTCACATCCTGCACTTCCAGCAGTTGATTGACGTCGCCCAGTTTCTGCATCTTCCCGCGGAACAGGATCGTGATGCGATCGCACACATCCTGCACGTCGGCCAGCAGATGGCTGCACAGAAGCACCGTCTTGCCCTGTGCCTTGAGCGAAAGGATCAGGTCCTTCATCTCGCGGGTGCCGATGGGGTCCAACCCCGTCGTCGGCTCGTCCAGGAGAATCAGGTCGGGGTTATTGATCAGCGCCTGGGCCAGACCGATTCGCCGGGCCATGCCCTTGGAATACTCCCGCAACTTGCGTTTGCGTGCCTTGGCATCCAGGCCGACGATGTCCAGCAATTCAGGCACCCGGCGGTTAAGTTCCTTGCGGGGAATGCGAAACAGCCGGCCGTAGAATCGCAGAATCTCCTCGCCGTTGAGGAAACGGTAGAGGTAGGACTCCTCGGGCAGGAACCCGATGCGCTCATTGATCTCGGTGCTGCCGGCGGGCTGCCCCAGGACAGTGGCCTTCCCGGAACTGGGGAAGATCAGCCCAAGCAGAAGCTTGATGGTGGTGCTCTTGCCCGAGCCGTTAGGCCCCAGGAGACCAAACACCTCGCCCCGCTTGATGGTCAGGGTCAGGTCATCCAGGGCGCGCACCTTGTCGCGTCCCCAGAAGTCCCTGTAGACCTTCGTCAGCCCATCGGTTTGAACGGCAAAGTCTTGCGAGCTCATAATATGGGTCTTGCGAAATGGGCAGTCCCTCGACCGCCGTCTGCGCCGAACTGCCGTCCCACGCGGAAACGGCAAACCAGAACGCGATAGCACTGCGCCCTGACACCACGCCAGCCAGAGCATCCGCGTTAGCGGCTGCTGCTGCCACCACTGCTGCTACGGTCGCTGCTGGCGCTGCGATCGCCGGTCATCGGTCGCGGGCCGCCCTTGCGGATGCTGCGACGCTTCTTCTCACTGGGCTTCTCGTAGAACGCCTTACGTTTGATGTCCTTGGTGAGGCCCTCTTTTTCACAGGCCTTCTTAAACCGACGGAGCATCTGTTCGGCCGTCTCACTGCCGCGCAGCTTAACTCGAATCATCGTCTTCCTTTCAACGAACCCAGATCAGGCGACAAACATTCCGCTCATCGCCGGTTGATGGATCAGAATTTTTCTGTCCGTACACAGCATCGACAACACCCGACACAGGCGTTGCGACCGCTCGTGAAGCAGGGTAGTTTATCCGCCTTGCCCGATTGTTCAAGCAAACCATGACCCCGCTGCCAGAACATATTCTTTCTTTTCGCGTTCGCTACCCCGAAGTGGACGCCCAGGGCTGCGTTCACCACAGTCGATATCTTCAGTATTTTGAGATGGGCCGCGTCGAATTGCTCCGCGCCCAGGGCTTCACCTACGCCGACCTGGAACGCCAGGGAATCCTGTTCGTCGTGGCCAAAGCCGAAGTCCGCTACAAGGCCCCGGCCCGCTACGATGAGCAGCTATCGCTGACCACGCGGATCGCCCGCCAGACCACCGTCCGCATTGACCATACCTACCAGTTGCGCCGCGGCGACACGCTGCTGGCCGAAGCCACCACTACCATCGCCTGCGTCGATCGAGCTGGCGAACTGCAGCAGATTCCCGAGTTCATGACACGCGCTGCGCCCTGAACCAGGCCAGCCCGGATGTGCTTTGGGATCTGGACCATTCTGAGGTATTCCCCGCACTGAGCGCGTGGTACGATTCCGCAAATGAGCAACCTGACATGCCTTGGCAGCGTTACCCTCGCTGGTCTTCTCGCGATCGCCGGGTGTTCGTCCAGCCCGGCACCGCAGGATCTGCTCGGGCAGACGACCCTGGGCGTCGTCTCGCACGTTGACGTTCCGGCCGATGTGTCGGCCGTGCGCACGTTCTATGTGGTGCCCAACAACCAGCTTGCAATGAGCAACAGCTATATCGAGGGGGTGGCGCTGCAACAGGTCTTCGCCGGGAGGATCGCCAACAGGCTGACCGGCCGCGGGTTGATGCAGGCCCCCGCCGACTCCGCCGACGCCAGGGTGGTTTTCGTGGTCCGGAATCCGACGCCCGCTCCCGCTCTCGCCGGCAACAGTGCGGGGCTGGGCTACGCCGACCAGTTGCTGGCCGAAGCCAAGTCGCTGCAGACGAGCGACAATTTCCTCGAGAGTGATCAGATGAACATGCGGATCGACATCATCCGCTCAACGACGAACCAGACCATCTGGCACGGCACGATCGCAGGGGTCGCGGCACCTGGCGAAGACAACCGCGGCCGGCTCCTGGAGATGCTGGCGGCCGTCGACAAGATGCTGAGCGCCTACCCCACGCAGAAATAGTGGTGCCAAGGCAGGCGCCGTGGGACCGCTGAAGACCGCCGCCGTATTGCCGCCATGGCTCAGCGCCGACATCGCCGCCGACATCCTCGCCCAGACCCAGGACAAGTAGCAGCCTGTCCATTCCCGCGACCTCGCCCCTTCCCGGCGTCCCTGCGCGGGGTGTGCCCAGATATCCGGGCAAGTGCCGCCGGTGCCCTCACCAGCGGGCCTCAGCCCATGACCAAAACCGCCAGCGCCGCGCCCCATCGGTTGCGAATATCGTCGCCCGGATTTCTGGGCGCACCCTGCGCGGGGGGCGGGGAGGGGCGAAAATCGGGGCGCTGCCCCATGTCCGCACCGTTCCAAGTTTGCTGCTTCGAGTTTCTTCAGTTTTCACATTGTTTCGTATTTCATGCTTCGTATTTCGTGCTTTCCCGGATTGTCGGGCACGCCCCTGCGCGGGTTGTCTGCTGCGCTTCCATATATCCATGGCCTTTCCCCGTGTAGAATCCCCACCCGATGTGGCCCAACCGAAAAACCATCATCTGGCTCGCCATCGCCGGCATCCTGCTGGCGGCCTCATTCGCCGCCGACGCCCCGGTCGGGCAGTGGCTCTATGCCCATCGCTGGCATGACGCCTCCGCCGGCATCGCCAAAGGCACACGTTGGGCCTCCACCCTCAAATGGATGGGCGACATCCGGCCGATCATCATTCTCGTGGCCATCCTGGTCGGCGCAGCCCACCTTCCCTGGCGCCGCGGCGTCGTCCTGCTGGCCTGCGGAACCGCGACGGTCCTGGGGGACCCCATCAAGTGGGTCTTCGGACGCCCTCGTCCCATCAACTCGAAGCTCGACCAGCTCACCCCCGTCTTCCAGTTCGACTTCTTCCGCGACGGGCCCTTGGGATGGCTGCGCACCAGCGGCCTGGCCTTCCCATCCGGGCATACCATGCTCGCCTTCGCAACGGCGGCCTGCCTGGCGCGGTATTACCCCAAGTGGGCGTGGCTGTGTTTTGCCGTAGCTACTGCGGTGGGCGCCGAACGTGTGTTGGAAATGGCACATCACCCCAGCGATGTGGTGGCCGCCGCCGTGATCGGCGTGCTGCTCAGTCATCTGTGTATGCGACTGCTGGGCAACTGGGCCGAGCCGGCATCCAGCACGCGTGGTTTTGAAGTGCTGCCCTTGAATCGTGACGAAGGAACCAGATCAGCATGAACGATGTACCCTACTTCTCGCTGGTGATCCCGGCGTTCAACGAACAGGAAACCGTCGCCGTGCTGCTGCAGCGGGTTGAGGCCTCGCTCGTCCAGATCGGCAAGCCTTTTGAGGTCGTCATCGTCGACGACGGCAGCACCGACGACACCGCTCGCCTTCTGCTCCAAGCCATGAAGACCTCCCCCTGGCTCCGCGTCCTCCGCATGGGCAAAAACACTGGCCAGAGCGCCGCCTTCGACGCCGGCTTCAAGGCCGCCCGCGGCCAGGTCATCGCCACCATCGACGCCGACCTCCAGAACGACCCCGAGGAACTCCCCCGCCTCCTGCCCATCCTGGAAACCCAGGGCTACGACATGGTCAACGGCTGGCGCAAAGACCGCCAGGACACCGCCTTCCGTAAATGGCAGAGCCGCCAGGCCAATCGCATCCGCAACTGGATCAGCGAAGAAACCATCAACGACTCCGCCTGCAGCCTGAAACTCTACAAGCGGCATTGCCTCCAAGACATCAAGCTCTACACCGGCATGCACCGCTTCATGCCGACGCTGGTGAAGATGCGCGGCTACACCGTGCTGGAAATCCCGGTAAAGCACTCCCCCCGCTTCGCCGGCACCGCCAAATACGGGTTCGGCAACCGCGCCCTCCGCGCCTTCATCGACCTGCTGGCCGTCAAATGGATGAAACGCCGCTACCTCCGCTATCAGGTCAGCGAAGTCCAGCCCGACAAAGCCTGATCCAGTGGGTCGCTTCCTGTGGCAGCGACAAGGGTGACATGACCAACTGCGCCAGCCGCCGCTGTACGCTTTCCTAAGCCCCGAAGGGGCGTAATACATAAACCTGGGGCATCGCTCTGGTTGTTCTACACATCTTGTGTGGAACAGTAAGTAGTGACGCCTCTTTGAGTTGGGGCACCAACGCCTCCCGCAAGCATCGCGGTACCTCCCCGAAAGGCTCCGGCCGGGGCGGCCGGGCCACTGGTGAACGCCGCCGTGGCCCGGCCGCCCCGGCCGCAGCCTTTCGGGGAGGTACCACAATGCTTGCGGGTTGGCTCGGCACCCCAACTCAACGATGCACCATTACGCAAAATGGTTAGACCAACCACGGGCATCGCCCCAGGAATCAGTCCGCAACATCTGCGAGCCCTGTAAGGGCGACACAAGTCTTTGCCTCGCCGGCCGCCAACAGTGGCCCGGCCGCCCCGGCCGGAGCCTTCGGGGAGGTACCACGATGCTTGCGGGTTGGCTCGGCACCCCAACTCAACGATGCACCATTACTTACTGTTCCGCACAAAACGTGTAGAACAACCAGGGCATCGCCTCAGGAGTCCGCCCGCAGCGTGAATGAGCCCTGAACGGGCGACACAAGCTCTCATCGTCTCACGTGTCAGCCACCGCCCACAGACACTCACCCCCACGCTCGCGACAAAAACTCAAAACTCCGCCGCGCTGCCTCATCAGGGTCGGCCGTGCACGTATACAGCTCCACCGTCGCAAACCCGCTATACCCGATCGCCTCCAGCGACCCCTTCAGCCCTGCCCAATCCACCGTCCCATCCCCCGGGATCAGGTGATAGTGCTTCCGCCCGGGGATATCCTCAACATGCAGGTTCCATATCCGCCCGGCCAGCAGCCTCGAAACCTCGGTGATGCTCTCCCCCGCCACCACGCTGTGCCCGATATCCAGGTTCGCCCCCAGCCGCGGATGCCCGATCCGGCCAATCCACCCGGCCAGTTCCGCCGCATATTCCACATACAGCCCCGGCTCGCACTCGATCCCCACGTTAACACCCTCTCGGTCGGCCAGGTCCAGCACCCGCCGAATCGACTCCTCAAACTGCCCCGCTGCCTTCTCCGGCGGCATCCCGCCCAGCAGTCGCCCGGATGTGATGCTGATACTCCCCGCCCCAACCTCGCGTGCGAATTGGAGCGTCCGCCCGATCAGGCGAAGGCGATCCTCGCGATGCTGCCGATTCGGGCTGATCAGGCTCGGCTCAAAAAATGCCTCCGGCGGCGGGTCTCGCCAGTAGCCGAAACTGCAGTTGGCATTGACGTTCGAAACCGCCAGCCCCAGTCGCGACACTTCATCGGCAATCTCCATCGCCAGCCCCGGCGTCAGGCGCTCAGGATAAGCATGAGGCTGATCTGCCAGTATCTCAACCGCCCCGAACCCCGCCTCGCGAATCCGGCGCAAAGCATGGGCGAGCGAGAAACGGGTATACGCATTGGTGGAAAAAGCCAGTTGAATCATTATCAGGAATGTTACGCCGGTTCCACGCCGAAGGAAGCGTCACTGCGCCTCGGCAGGGTCGGCCTTCACCGCAATTGAGATACAGGCAGGCACCAGCTAAAGCCTAAAGGGGCAGAGTGATTGCTAAGACTGACTTGTATTCGTGCCCTGTCGTGGGATCATTTGAATAACCGCGTTTGCCCCTTTATCAGTTCCGCCCCTCAGATCGCCCGTACCGGCGGTCCACTTACACTCTACGTTCTACGCTTTAGCTCTCGCCCTCCCGCCCTCCCCCTCTCTTGATCGGTCCGGTATGCTTGCTGCGCAATGGTCCATACCGACATCCATCCCAGCAAGCCCCCGAGCCTCCGCCAGGACGCGGCTGATGCCGTGCGCCGGCTTCGTCAGGCCGGCCACGAGGCCTACTTCGCCGGGGGATGCGTCCGCGATGAACTCCTCGGCCTCCCCGCTGCGGATTTCGATGTCGCCACCAGCGCACCTCCCGGGGACGTCCGCAAACTCTTCCCCCGGACCCAGGCCGTCGGCGTCGCCTTCGGTGTCATCCTCGTCCAACTCGGCCAGAGCACCATCGAGGTCGCCACCTTCCGCTCCGAGGGCGCTTACGAGGACGGCCGTCGCCCATCCTCCGTCCGATTCACCACCGCCCAGGAGGATGCCCAGCGCCGTGACTTCACCATCAACGGCCTCTTCTTCGACCCCATCGACAACCGCGTCATCGACTACGTCGGCGGCCAGGCGGACCTCGCCGCTAAATGCCTCCGTGCTATCGGTAACCCGGCCGAGCGCTTCCGCGAGGACCACCTTCGGCTCCTCCGAGCCGTCCGCTTCGCCGCCCGTTTCGGATTTGCCATCGAGCCCCAGACCGCCGCCGCCATCCGCACCGACGCGCCGCTGCTCAAACGCATCAGCCCCGAGCGCATCGCTGACGAACTACGCCGAATGCTCACCGCCCGCACCCGCAACGCCGCATGGCACATGCTCTGGGACTTCGCCCTGATGGACACCATCTGCCGCGGCCTGCCATCAGCCGAGGCGGCCGAACTCACCGAAGGGCGCTCCGTCTTCTCCCACCTTGCCGTGGGCGAGCCCGCCATCCCGTTTTCCCTCGCAATCGCGGCCACCGTGCTCACCTACCGCCTCCACGCCAGCGCCGCACCCGATGATGTCCGCA
>JBBQTU010000108.1:0-13634 GCA_038213005.1 Tepidisphaerales bacterium
AGCAGGCCTCCTCGGTCGAGAACTTGCGGACGAACTCGGGGAAGGAGCGGGGGAAGTCAGGACGGGACATACGACGCCGGCCGCCTGGGGAGGACCGGCGTCAAACTACCACGACTGTAGGGAACCGGGTAGGTATGGAACAGACTCCGAGGAAGAGACGCCGGCATTCTGCCATTCTTCACGCGAGTCGACCGCCGTCGAGTTCAAACGAGCAGGTCGAGCGCGAGGCGAAGCGCGGGTCATGCGTGACGGGGTCCTCTGTGTCCTCCGTGGTGAGAAATTCTTCAGGACGATGAGCAACGCCCCGAAGCCGCAAGCTCCAACGCTACGCCCGATTCAAAGCCGCTCTAGCCGCTCTGAGGCTGTGAGACAGAATGAGACACTTTGAGACATCGGGCGCCCCCCGCGCAACCCCGCCTCCGTTACGTTTTAATCACTAATCACTTTGTACTTACGTCAATTGTGCCCCGCCAAATTCAACTTGAGCGCCTTCCCCCCGCATTATCTCCTATCTCCTTTCCCCTGCTGTACTTACTGGGTACCCCCCCGCCCCCGCAAACAACTTGATCATCTGCCCCCCACCCACGCACGGAACGCGCTGGCGTGCGTTTGCACCTTGGTGTGGCTTGCCCCTGAGCATGGCCACACACTACGGGACTCTGCGGAAGGTTAGATGCGGAAGGTTAGACTTTGCCCCTCGCCGCATTTCCCTTAGGATGCCGCCCATCCACAACAAGGAGCCGAAAAAGATGCGCATTCTGGTTGCTGACAAACTGGCGGATGAAGGTCTGGAACTGCTCAAGGCCAGCGGCGTCGACTTTGACGTCAAGGTCGGACTCAAGGAAGACGAGCTCGCGGCCGAGGTGGGCAAGTACGACGCCCTGATCGTGCGCTCCGGCGCCAAGGCCACCGCCAAGGTGCTGGCCAATCCCGGCCAGCTCAAGGCCATCGCCCGCGCAGGCGTGGGTGTGGACAACATCGACCTCGAGGCCGCCACGCTCAAGGGCATCCTGGTGATGAACACCGCCGAAGCCTCCACCTTCTCCACCGCCGAGCATGCCCTGGCGCTGATGCTGTCACTAGCCCGCAAGATTCCCCAGGCGCATCAGGCCCTGCGCTCAGGCACGCTGGAATGGAAGAAACGAAGCTTCTACCAGGGCACGCAGCTCGCCGGCAAGACGCTGGGCGTGGTGGGGCTGGGTCGCATCGGGCGAACAGTTGCCTCGCGGGCTCTGGCGTTTGACATGAATGTCATCGGGTTTGACCCGTTCTTCACGGCACCGACCGCACTCGATGGCAAGGTGAAGCTGGTTCGCGACTTTGACGAGTTTGTGTCGCAGATCGACGTGATCACGTTTCACGTCCCCGGCGGCGAGGCGACGAAACACCTGCTGAACCGCGAGCGGCTGTTTAGCAAATGCCGGCCGAACCTGCAGGTGGTCAACGACGCGCGCGGCGAGGTTGTGGACGAATTCGCACTGGCCGATGCCCTGAAGGAAAAGAAGATCGCCGGGGCGGCCATCGACGTGTATCAGACCGAACCGCCGCAGAAGGATCATCCGCTGTTCGGGATCGAGAATGCGGTTCTGACGCCGCACTTGGGCGCGAGCACCGATGAAGCCCAGACGGCCGTCAGCGTTGACGCCTGCAAGGCGATCGTGGCGTATCTGAAGACCGGGGAGATCCGCGGCGCGGTAAATGCCGGCGGGATCAAGCTGGATCTGCCCCACGACGAGGCCGCGTTCTGCGACCTGGCCGCCCGGATTGGCGCGATGCTCGCCCACTACTCACAGGGCGGCTACAAGACCGTCACACTGCGAGTCAGCGGCACGAAGGCGCCAAAGCTCACCAACACCATGATGCGCCTGGCGCTGGTGGAACTGCTCAAGCCGTATCTGACCGAGTCGGTCAACATCATTAACGTCGAGACGCTGGCCAAGAGCCGAGGCATCGAGCTGGTCAGCATTCACGAAGCCCAGCCGCCGCAAGGGCTCGTGGGCGATGTGATTGGAATCCGGGTCGAGGGCCAGAATGGCGAGTCGCATCGCATCCTGGGCACTGTCTATCTGGACGGCCTGCCGCGCATCCTCCGCGTGGATAAGTTTAACATGGACATGATTCCCTCAGGTCACATGATCCTGCTGGAAAACAACGATCGCCCCGGCGTGATCGGCCACGTGGGCGGCACCCTGGGCACTGCGGGCGTGAACATCGCCGACATGGTGATCAGCCGCAACTTCCACACAGACGGCACCGCGCACGCCCTGATGGTGATCAAGACCGACACCCAGGCTGGCCAAGCCGTGCTGACCAAGCTGCGCGAGCAGCCCAACATCCTGCGGATTAGTTCTCTGGAACTGCCGGCGATCAAAGGCTGAGGTCCACCACCCGCTGCGCTGGAGGCACCGAGACACAGAGAATCGCTCGGCGTTTCGGTATTTGATGTACCGGTCCTTGGTGGTCCTAGCGTGCCCGGATGAGCTGGTGATCGGCGATGCCCAGTTCTTTGCGCTTCATCTCGATCTGGTCGAGGAAGCGCACGCCATCGGTGTAATACCCGGCCGTCGGCTCGATGCCCGGCACCTGTTTCATCCACCACTGGTTGAACCGGCGCATCAGGCCTTCGCGCAGGTACTTGGCCAGCATCGACGCCAGGGCGACCGGCATGGCGTGGGTCTCGGCTTTCTCGCGGAAGATCACACGGATGCGGCTGGCGCCTTTGGTCAGGCGATATTCGCTCAGGGCGTCGGCCTCGCTGACGATCTCCAGCGAGTGGTCGTCGAACATGACGCGGAGCAGTGAGCCGTAGTGCGAGCGCCCGCCCTGTCGGTCGCAGAAGATCACCAGGTCGCGGGCACCGAAGTTGCGGATCAGGTAATCGAGGTGCCCCGCCGAGATGGAGAACAGGGCATTGGCCTTGTTGCGGGTGGCATTCAGCATCCGGTTCAAAGGCTGCTCGAGGACGACGTTGGCCCGCATGGCCAGGCAATGCGTCTGCGCCTGTTGCATCTCCTGACGCAGCCCGTTGGCGAACAGCTTCAGCGAGATTGCTTCCTGCTGGATCGGAAAGGCCTCATCCGCGCCAGCGACATACCAGGGATGCGCCGGCAGATCAGCCAGCGTTTCGGGGGCGACGGTCTGCAGAAAGCCGTCGAAGGTCGCCGGCATGTTGTCGACCGCGGCGATGGTGAGAATGCTGCGTTCAAGCTCCTTGAGGCCGTGGGCAGGGGAGTAGACCAGCTTGCTGTCGTTGACGTGCAGTTTCTTTCCGCCCGTGCCTTTTCTGCTGATGTGACGGCGAAGCTGCGACCAGAGGCAGGGAATCTCCCCGTCGTTGGTGGGCGTCTCAAATGCCGTACACCCCACAACCAGAGGACCCAGGATCGGCCCATATCCCGCTTCGTCGATACCCGCGATGATCATTGGAGGGGCATTATAGCGATTTCAGCCAGTAGCGGGGAACGGATGCGGTTTACGGGGCAGCGGGGCATCTCTGTGGAGATGCTCTGTCGACAATGGCCATGGGGTTGCCCGCCAGGGCCACGAGAACGGTCTTAGAAATAGTGACTGTGAGTCTGGGGCACAAGGGCGGCGGGTTTGCGGTCGGTGATATCCAGGATGGCCAGGACATAGCCTCGGACGCTGCCTTCTTCGTCAAACTCGCGCAGGACACTGACCTTCACCCACCGCACGTTGCCACTGAGCTCGAGGCGAAGCTCGGTGCCCGTCTGGCAGGAAGGAGCGGAACTGGCCAATCGCAGCATGGCGGCCCGGACACGGTCTTCGTGGTGGACGGCGCGCAGCCAGCCGTCGCCGAGCGCTTCCTGAAGCGTCATGCCGAACATCCGGCAACCGTGTTCATTGAAATACCTGCACTGGCCGAACGGGTCGGCAAGCATTACACCCAGGGGCAGAATCGACATCAGGTTGCGCAGGGCCAGATCGCGGTCCTGAAGCTCCTGCTCGACCCATTTGCGCTCGGTGGCTTCGCGACAGATGATGCACAAGCCGCCATGGCGAGGGCGAATGCGCATGTCATACCAACGATCCATGGACGAGTCGTGAAGTTCGCAGTCGGCCGGGATGCGCTGGGCCATCGCCTGGGAGCAGCGATCCTGAAAAGGGGTGCCGGCGAACTCGGGGAACAGACGCCAGATGGAGGCGCCGATCAACTGCTCGCGCGGCTTGCCGTAGACGCGGCACGCCTTGGCGTTGGCGTAGGTGAACCGCCACTGCTCATCAAGACAGACAACAGCTTCGCCCACCTTGTCGAGCAGGTCGGACGGATCGGAGTCAACGAACCTGAGCGAGTCGTATGCAACAGCCATGGCAACTCCAGCGTGAAAGTTCTGATCCCAAGAGTGCTGGACACATGCCGCACCCGGGATGAAGTCATGTCGGGCAGGAGAAATAGACGATGAATCTGCAGGTGACATGCGAGAGAGGTGAAAATACCGTGAAGGCAATCGGCTGTTGTGTCGATGGGCGGCACGAAGGGATGCACGAGGGGACTCCGAACCGCCGCCGTCTCTTCACGGCATATTTATGCATTCCACACATGCTCTTAACGCCAACCGTCAAACATCTGTCCCGACACATATCATGTGGGCGACATTGCAGCCGCTGGACATAGGAGATTCATATGCGTGTGGGGAATGCAGTTCTGTTTTGCCTTGCCATACTGGGCACCAAGGTGGCGCCGGCCGGGATCATGGACCAGAAACAGGAGTCGGCATCACAACTGGCTCGATATGACCTCCTGAACAACGCCTACGACAACGGCAATCACTTCGCCATGTGGCAGTCGTTCACAGCGGGTGCACATCGCCAGGCAGAGTGCTGAAGTTGACGCGAGCTACTGAGAGCCGCCCGCCTATAAGGCTCCTGGACAACCCCACTGGCATGGCCCGCTTCACAGCGAAGGAGGGAGCGCGCGGGCATAACTCCGCGTCGGTGGGCGCTGGCGGACTCGTCGATTAGTGCTGCCGAAGCTGCTGAAGCATACCCGCGGCCTGCGGGCGGTCGGGGTGGGCAATGACCAGATCGTTAAGGATGGCACGGGCAAGCGTTGGATTGTCCCGGGCGACCACAGGCAGCACACGCGAGACCATGTACATGTATGCGTCGGCGAAGTCGGGGCTGGCTAGCGCGGAATTGCGAAGCAACTTGAGTCGTTCGGGGCCTTCGGGGCCAGCCATTGCGTGAAGGAAGAGATCACGGGCGTGAGCGAAGTCCTCAAAGCGTCGGAGAGTTGGCTCGGCGGGATTGGCAAGAAAGCGCCCGGGATCGGCTGGTCCGAGGTCGGCAAGGAGAGCGAAGAGGCGGTGGGCGGTGGGTTCGGCGAGGGAGTAGGTGAACCGGGGGGCGATGAACTGTACGAGGGGCAGGTCATCGGTATTCAGCGGGCCAGGGCCAGCAAAATGGCGAAGTTGATCGGCATCGGCGATGAAACTGCCCAATATCTGGAAATCATCGGCCAGATTCACCCGGCCAAGAACTTCGGGCGCGGGATTGGCCGCACGGGTGGCCAGCAAATCCGTGGGATAAGCCGCGCCATTCATTCGTCCGACAAGACCAAGAATCGGCGACTCCACGCTGTTATGACAGAGCAGAAGTTGTGCATCAGGAAAAACTTGCAGGAAAGACCGCGTGATCAGTCGCAGCGTGGGCAGATCAAGCTGATAAAGCGGCAGCCACTGGCAGAACAGCCCCTGATTACGCAAACACGTCCTGACGGCGGCAAAGTGCTCGATGGTATACAGCGAGGCAGCGCCATCCCGAGAAGGGTGAAAGAGATCGCCGATGATGACGTCGTAATGCCTGGTGGTGCCGCGCACATAACGCCGGGCATCGCCGACGGTCAGATGAAGGCTGCGGTTTTGCGTCAGCCGGCCGGGGGTTGGTTCAAAGTGGCCCAGCAACGGAAGAATTTCCGGCAGCAGTTCAACCCCGTCGGCCGAGAGATTGGGATGATCGGCGGCCGCCTGCATGGTGATGCCCGCGCCAATCCCGAGGTACAGACAATCATGTGGCGCCGGATGAAGCAGAATCGGCAGATGCCCCTGACGAAGATCCGGAAACCGCGACCGCGTGCCTCCCTGCTGGAAGCTGTTTGTGCGAAGCGACCGGTTCCCATGCGCATCGCCAATGACCGCCACCGACGCCATCGGACCTTCCCTGAATGCAATCAGCGATCCTTCTTCAGGAATCGGAACCAGGGCCTCGCCGCCGGGAGAATAGATCAGCAAGGCAGCAAGAATAACCGTCAAATAGGCCGGAACATGCGTTCTACGGGACACAAATGGCGCCAGCAGCAGGTATCCCCCAATCACGATCAAGAGCGAGTATTTGCTTCCGACCGCTGGCAGAAGAAGAATGCCAAACACCGGCGAAGCCAGCGCCGCGCCGACGGTATTGATGCCCATCGCCAAACCCACCCCACCGGTCTGATGTCGGGCCGCTTGGGTCAGGTGACTGAAGATCGCGCCCATGAATAGCGTCGGAACAACAAAAGCAATTCCGGCCAGTGACATCTCGGTGAATATTGATCCGGTGAAAGTCCGTCCGAAGGTCTGCTGCAAATAGTTGTAGACAGCCGGAGCCTGCCAGAGCAGCAACGTACAAAGAGCACAAGTGCCAGCCAGACATTGCATCAACAGCGAAAGAGTCGTCTTAAACTCTCGCTGAACCAGAAATCGCTGATACAAAGCCGCGCCGATGGCTGTACCCAAAAGATAAACGCACAGTGCCGAAGCAAAGGTATAAATGGTATTGGGCAACACCTGTTCCAGAACCCTGATGACCATCACTTCATATCCAATGCCAAGTGTGCCGGTAAGAAGGAGCGTCAGTAATAGCCGGTATTTCGAAAATGAGCAGGAGGTAAGGATGAAGGATGACGGATTAGGGATGAAAGAGGCGGACGGGGTTGTTGAAAGTGGTTTATATGTTGTGGTAGACAATCTATTCCTGCAGGCCAGTAAACCCAGTCCCGCACAGACGAAATTGATTAAAGCCAAAACGTAATGTGATCCCTGGTAACCCAGCGTCGGAACCAGCAGAAACGTGGCGGCCAAGGTACCGGCCACGGCTCCCAGAGTATTGGCGGCATACAGGCCGCCCAGATGTCGGTGATCGGGGCGGCCATGTTCCAGCATCCGATCAACGGCGGTGAGCGTTCCGCCCATGGCGGCGGTGGCCGGGAGCATCAGCAGAAGGGGAATCAAAAATGTCAGGGTCATTCGACCGGCCGCAGAACCATCCGGGCCAATCAGCGAAACTGCCAGCGGGGCAAGAGCGGGAATGACCATGGCCCACAGGCCGATGATGATTTCCAGCACCGCATACCACCGCTGTGGCCACCGACTTCGTGAAACGGGCCGATCCAGCAGAAACGAACCGGCCGCCAGCCCGGCGAAGAAGCCGGCGATCACCGCGAGCATCGCCAGCAATTCATGGCCGAGTGACAGCCCCAGCATGCGAGTCCAGACAATTTCATAAGCCAGCCCGGCCGCGCCGGACAAAATCATCAAACCATGCAATATCACCGCGCGCGGTCTGGAACTGGTCTGCACAGTGGCAGTGGCTGTGGCGGTGCGCGTCAAAGAAACTCCTGAAAAGAGGCGGGATCATAATTGAAGGACGGGGTGGGGAAAGCCCACCCCGTCCAATTCAGTCACGTTAAACCAACAGACTATTAAAGGCTGTCACCACGCGTACATTCAGGCCTTGCGGCTGCGGCGGAGGCCCAGAGCGCCGGCAATGCCGAGGAAGCCGAGGGTTGTGGGTTCGGGAACCGCAACCGCGTTGGAGTAGAACCAGAGGTCGTTGAATGCCAAGGCCGCAGTATTCGTACCCGAATTCATCAGGCTGTCGGCCAGCGGGTTGCCCGCGCCGTCCGTCTCGTTGGTCACACCCAGACCCTGGTTGGTGCCACGCAGGCGGAAGAACATGGACTGATCATCCGTGACGGAGTAGTCATAGTTGATTTCGCGATAACCATCAGCGGTTGCAGTCCAGGCGATGCTGGTAAGGCCGTTGGAGTCGGTCACCCCGCCGATTGCATCAAAGCGGGCGATCACTCTTGCATCACTAACGGCTGTGGAATAGGCCGGGTTGGCGGTCACACCATCAGCAAGGAAGGGGCTGATCTTACCGGTGATGCTGCCGGCGATCAGGTCGATGTGGTTCAGCTCAGGATTTTTCAAGTTGCTGTAGGTGTTGTTGGGGTTATCCGCTTGCGGGTCGCGGACCTTGATGTGAACGGCAGCTTTGCCGGCGGTGGTGGCACCCTTGCCACCCATCATAGCGCCGCCGACGGTGAACTCGAGCGAGTCAATCAGGTCGCCTTCGACCACCCAACTGTTGCCACTGCGGAGGCTGTCCACAACCGCCTGAGCGCCCGCGCCGCTGGTGCTGTTGGCGACCACGGCCTTGTCGGCAACGTAGGAATAGGTCTTCTGGTATTCGCCGGGACGGAAGTCATCACCGTCGCCGTGGAAGTCGGAACTGGCAAACAGGCTCCAATTGCGGCCTTCGGCATTCATGGCATCCCACCAGCCGCCGACCTTGGCCGCGTAGACGCCTGTGCCGCCGAACGTGCCGCCCTGACCGGCCGGGAGGGGCTGATTGGTGCCGGTGCCGGCGCTGGTGCCGTATCCGCCGCGACCGGATGCCTTCTGATGGCCGGGCATGCTTTCAAAACCGAACGCCACGGTTGGGGCAGCGTTGTTGAAATTGCGGTAATCGCTGATGAGGTAGGAGTTGGCGCGTTCGGGGTGGGCGGGAATGAACCAGCTCGTGGTCGCGTAATTCGCCTGCAACCAAGCCACCGCCTGAAGGGTCTTGGTCTTGTCATTCACGGTGTTCTTGCCGGTCCAGATGCCGCCGGGCCCACCGCTGGTGTCGCTGTCGTTCTTGTCGAAGCGATATTCGAACTCGGCCATCGGGCTGGCATTAGGATTAGTCGCATACTGGTTGGTGATGATGCCCGTGGACGTATGCTCGTGGCCGGGAGTGTTGAACTCGAGCCCTTGGATGACGGTCTTGTTGGTGTACAAGCCGCGGGCAGTCTGGGTTTCGAGCCAGGTGTTTGTCATGCCCTTAAAAGTGTTGACGAGGGGCCCGACGCCGCCGACCTGATGGTCGTATCCACCGATATCCTGCCAGCGATACTCGCGGGTCGTACCGACGGAACCGGTTTGGCCGCCGTGCTCGCTGTTGGCCCACCAGTCCAACCCGAACGCATTGTTGTAGCTGTTGGTGGTGGCCAACAGAACGCTGCCATCCGAGTGGGTCGAATGCTGGTGGAAGTCACCAGAGATATAACCGGCAGCAGCCATCAGATTGGTGGCTGCACCCAGAACCGCCGCCGCGAGAATCGCGGACTTTGTGTACGTCAGAACCATAGGAGTCTCCCTTTCCGCGCCTTATATGCGCGGCCTTGTTGTAATAAGGAGAAGTGTTCAGCGCAAAGCCCCAATAGCTTGTCTACCGACCCTTCCCTCATATCACACCGCGGACAATACAGGCCGGATGTTGTGGGAAATTATCGGTCTAGTGAAGAATTGGATAAGAAAGTCCGATATATGAAATTGAGAAAAGAGGGAGTTCCAAAGAAGTCACCAGCAGTCCCCGCAGCGCTCGTCCCTTGTCTCTTGCCAACTCCGCATCCGTGTCACCACAACCCGTCAATCTCCTCTCATTGTCAGGGAATTGTCAACGAAAGGAGAAGATCAGAAAGACAAGAGGACGCGCTTCGATTCGCCCGCTCAACCAAAGACCGCCGCTCTTGCGTCAGTCAGGTTCACCGTGTTGTGGCTGAAGAGGCGATACCTCCCAAAGTTGGCCTGCTGGGTGACCAGGCAGACCACGCCATAGCCAACCATCAGCACGGGCGCGGCCACGCCCCAAACCCATGGGGGGGCATCGTCGAAATCCGGCCCGGTGGGAAATATCAACTGGACCTCGATGGTTTCGGCGTGGACGTGGCGATCGGAACCGTCGCCGGAGGGTCGGTGATCGTGGTCCGCATTTTGGGAGCCACCGCCTTCAGCCACACATGATGGATTTTGAACCATCTGTCGGCTGAGAGGTCCAGGCTGGCCGCGTGACGGGGATGGACCAGAGGCAGGACATTCATCTCCCGGTCGGCAACCATGAGCCGATGGCGCGTTCCGTACGGCTGGAAGCCGATCAGACCCTTGGGGCACTTGGAGAAGAAGCGGAGGAACCATCGGATCGGTTCATCGCCCAGAAGAATCAAGGTCCGGGCATTGGACTGCATCAGTTCTTTCATGATGGCGTCGCGGCGGGCCTCATCCGTCACCTCGGCCGGGACGTCGGGGATCGATGGTTTGGGCAGGTTATGTGGGCCCACGAGTTCCATGTAGCGTTTCTCGATAACCTTCTTCTGCCCTGCGTTGAGACAGCTATGCGGCACCAGGTTACAGAGCCAGACGTCGGCGCGTTTCAGGCCCAGCGGTTGCAGGACAAAGCGGTCCAGGGCGCGGCCGGTGGGGCCATTCAACGGGTCCTCGGCGGGGACCAACTGCCCCACCGCCCGGGGGATACGAATCTGCTTGATGATGCGCTCGGCATCGCCGCGGTCACCTTTCCAGAAGATCGACGGCTCGCTGGCGACGGGGAGAGCCTTTGCGACGTCCTTGCCGTCTGGCCCGACCCAGCGGGCGTGAACGGCGCTGGCATAGCCGCCGAGAATAAAGACCTTCTTGGGGCTGCGGTCGGCCTCCTGAACTGTGCGAAGGGTTTGGCCGAAGGGGAAAACTCCGGCGACAGGGTTGGTTACGTCGGTCGGCTTTGGGTTCTGCATTGCGACATCATACACGCTGCTTGACCTTAGGCATCGCGGCACAATAAGGTGAGTGAGATTTCGCCGACATTGAGGTCGTGATCGAGGCGCGAGCGAGGAGCATATCAATGATCTGTAACGAGCGAGCAAAGAAGAGCACGGCCTCAAGGTCAAGCAAGATCGGTCAACTTATTTTGTCGCGGTGCCTGAGCTCTCGCGCTGAATCGTCCGCCAGAGAGCGACGGTGCACAACCGGTGGCCGATGCGGTCGAGGATCGGGACGGATCGCACATGGCGGAACCCGGCGAGAACCTCCTTCTGCACCAGCACGCTCTCGAAGAGGTCGAGGTCTTTGTGGAGAATCTCGGCCGACTCGTTGAAGACCACCAGCAGCAGGGCGGCGTCATGGATCAGGGGCTCGGCTTCCATCTTGCGCAGGTCGGCCACCACGGCCTGCCGCCACTGGGCTCCGTAGCCGCCATGACGCACGCCACCTTCGCGAAACTGGGAGGCGATCTTCACCTCAAGCCAGAGGGCATCGGCGGGCGAGGCCTGGTCGGGAGCGTCGAACAGGCTGGCGGGGCGGGTGTCCAGTCGCAGCGGGCGGTGAGTGGGAGTCAGTACCAGATCACATCGCTGCCGATGGGTCATCTTCCGGCCCACCGTGCTGGGATAATGGACCTCCCGGGCAACCTCATAGAAGGCTTGCAGCCCGTCGGCGAGCATCGCGTGCAACGTCAGCTCATCCCGGCTGTCCAGCCCGTACACCGCCTGTTCGAGCCGAATGGCGGCCTCGGCTGACGCGACTACGTGTTCGAGTTGATCGGCGATTGTGGAGAGATCGTAGTTCAGCACGGCAGTTCTTTCGCTGGTTCAGGTTTTGCGAGCTCACCGATTCTCGGCCGGCTGCGTGGCGGCGCCCTTGAGTGTCAGTTCGTACAGCTTGAAGCCGTTCATCTTCTCGGCCGGCTCGAGGGGGATGACGGCCGCGTCGTAGAGGTCACGCCAGTCTCCGGCCGCCTCTCCGTGGTTCTTGGGTTGTCCGATCGCCAACATCCGCGGCTCGCCCATTGCCGCCGTGGGGATGTCCAGCGGGAAATAGAAACTCATCCCGTCAGACACCTGGTCGGGCATGAACTTCAGCCCGCGGCTGGCTTGCTCGGCCATGGCGGCCGAGGCGAAGCATCGCGTCGTCCCTGTGTTCTGCAGGAGAGGGATGCAGGCGGAGACGTACAACATCGAGATCACGAAATAGGCGATTACCTGAAGGTTCAGCCACCGCTGCGGCTGGCCTTTGTGGAGCAGTGCCAGCCCGCCGGTGAGGGCGGCGGCGGCCGCCATCAGCGGTTGTTGTCGAAGAACGATCATGAGGGCCAGGCCAGCGGCCAAGCCGATTGCGATCTGCATCGCCACGACCGTTTTGAAAAGTCTGGCGTTTCGCACGGTGCGTCCCATCGCCATGAGTCGAAGCAATCCCGCGCCGCTCATGAGCGCCACCGCTGGCATGATCGGCAGCAGGTAGGCATCCTTCTTCATCTTGACGCACGAGAAGAAGGCGACCATCACGATACACCACGTCCAGGCAAACAACAGACGACGCCGGTTTCGGATCCACGGAGCGGCCAGGGCACCGATCCACAGCGGGGTCCAAGGCATCGCCAGGTAGAAGATATTGGGGAGATAGAAATAGAAAGGCCTGGCATTTCTGACGTTGTCGGTCATCTCGCCGACGGATTCGTATCGCCATATCGAAATCGCCGCGGGGATATGGGAGACCACGAACAGCACCCACGGCACGGCCACGAGTGCAAACAGGCAGGCGCCGGCAGCGTGCACCAGCCATCGGCCGGGCAGCTTGTCGCCGACGAAGACTCGCCATGCCACCAGTGGTACGGCGACGTGGACAAAGACCACCGGACCCTTGGCCAGGGTGCCCAGTGCCAGCGCGACGTAGAACAGCAGCATCAGGCTGTTGCTGCGCCGTCGGCACGCCATCACCCACGACCAGAGGGACAGGAGGGTGAAGAACGCCAGGTAGGGGTCGGCCATGACCTTGCGGTATTCCTGGGCGACAAAGTAGCTGGTGAGATAGACCAGCGTCGCCAGCCAGCCTCCGCGCCGGCCCAGGAGCATGACGGCCAGACTGTAGAACAGCAGGACGCTGATTGCCCCGAGCAGGGCCGGGGTGAAGCGGGCGGCAAATTCGTTGGTGCCGATCGTCTGAAACGCAATCGCCGAACACCAGTACGGCAGGGGCGGCTTCTGCAGACGGATATCGTCGCCGATCACGGGGATCATCCACGGATTGACGGCGAGCATTCGGCCATCCGCTCGGGGCACCAGACGCAAGGCGCCCTGTGGCGTCTTGCGGAGTTCCACTTCGGTCACCGAAAACGGGCGGGCCTGCCAGGGCCAGCCGCTCTGGGCCATCCTTCGCGCAACCTGCGCCACGCGGGCCTCGTGCGAGCCGGTGATGTCGCTTCGCCCCAGGAACAGGACCAGCAGCGCCAGAGCAGCCAGCGATATCAGGACAATGCGTGAACGTGAGGACGCCATGTCTCGAATCATCCTTAAGAGAGGCCATGGAAGCAAACGGGGAAGGTGGAGAGGGCGAGAGAGCGAGAGGGCGGGAGGGCGAGAGGGGTCGCCACCGCGATATGAACTGCGTCCTGTTTGATTTCCTACTTCCACAACTTTCAGCAGTTCGGCACCATCGAGTTTGGGCCGCGGCTGGCATAGTCCCTGAGGCCCCTGCCCCGAGACTCTTCTTCGCCGCGCCCCATGCCCCGGCCGCCCATCCGGCCCCTTGCCAAAAACGCGACCC
>JBBQTU010000109.1:0-13542 GCA_038213005.1 Tepidisphaerales bacterium
ATCCGCTCCATCCCGCTCGCGCCACAACCCACTTTCGTGCTTGCCCGGAGACCACCTCTGGCGGGGGAAGTACGAATCTTCAGGAATCTGCCTTCGTGCCTCTGCCCCCCTCCTCGCTGCGTCGCTTAGCTTTCCCCCTTCCCCCCTCCCCGCTTGTCCGCGCGGCAGCATTGCGGTACAAGACTTCGTGATATGTCTGCCAACACAATCACCATCGACGAGGTTCGCCATGTCGCCAAGCTGGCGCGCCTGGAACTCAGCGAGGCCGAACTCACCCGAATGACCCGGCAGCTCGAGCCGATCCTGGGCTACGTTGCCAAGATCTCGCAGCTCAACGTGGACAACGTCCTGCCGATGGCCCACGCGCTGCCGCTGCACAATGTGCTGCGCGAGGATGTGATCGAGCCGCCGCTGCCACTGGAGAGGGTTTTGCAGAATGCTCCGGAAGTCGATGGGGCGTTCTTTGCAGTGCCCAAGATCCTCGGCGGCGATGAAGACTCGGTCGGATAGATTTTCCTGTGTCCCTTCTTCACCACCAAGGCACGAAGACACGAAGGAACACAAAGAAGTGCGTCGGTGAGCGACCGCTTGGTGTCTTTGTGGTGAGATTGAGAGCCCCGAAACATGTTAGCCTTTGATACCATCCTCGCCGCTCGCGACGCGATTCGATCGAAGAAGATCTCCGCCGTCGAGCTCACGAAGCAAGCCCTGGACCGGATCGAGAAGGTCGATCCGCAGGTGAAGGCGTTCAATGAGGTCTATGGCGAACAGGCCCTGCGGCAGGCGAAGGACGTCGATGACGGCGTCCGCACCGGCCCGCTGGCCGGCGTGCCCATTGCCCTGAAGGACAACCTCTGCACCACCTTCGGCAAGACCACCTGCTCTTCCAGGATGCTGGCCAACTTCCGCGCCCCTTATGACGCAACGGTCGTCCAGAAGCTGGACGCGGCCGGAGCGGTCTTTGTCGGCAAGACGAACATGGACGAGTTCGCGATGGGCTCCAGCACCGAGAATAGCGCGTTTGGTGCCACCCGAAATCCCTGGGGCCTGGATCGCGTGCCGGGCGGATCTTCCGGCGGATCGGCCGCGGCCCTGGCGGCCGGGATGTGCTGTGGCGCGATCGGATCCGACACGGGCGGCTCGATCCGCCAGCCGGCCGCCCTGTGCGGCACGGTCGGGCTCAAGCCCACCTACGGGCGCGTCAGCCGGTATGGCCTGGTGGCCTTCGCCTCATCGCTGGATCAGATCGGGCCGTTCTCGCGAACCACGGCCGATGCCGCGCTGCTGCTGCAGGTGATGGCCGGGCATGATCCCAAGGATTCCACGAGCATGCCCGATGCGGTGCCTGATTACGTCACCGAGGTGGACCGGCCGATCAAGGGCCTGCGCATCGGCATCGCAAAGGAATACGCCCTAACCGAAGGCATGGACCCCGAGGTGCAGGCTGCCGTCGCCCAGGCGATCCAGACCTACAAGTCCCTGGGAGCCGAGATTGTCGATGTCACTCTGCCACACACCGAATACGGCATCGCGGCCTATTACGTGATCGCGCCTTGCGAGGCATCCAGTAACCTCGCCCGGTATGATGGCGTCCACTTTGGACATCGCACCAGGACGAAGTGCCAGGACATCATCGAACTGGTCAGCCGCAGCCGGGCCGAAGGATTTGGGGACGAGGTGAAGCGCCGGATCATGATCGGCACCTACGCCCTTTCCAGCGGCTACTACGATGCCTATTACCTGCGGGCGCTGAAGGTGCGGACGCTGATCAAGCAGGACTTCGACCAGGCGTTTGCGAAGTGCGACGTGATCGCCTGCCCGACCACTCCCACGCCCGCCTTCAAGGCCGGCGAGAAGAGCGGCGACCCGCTATCGATGTACCTGTGCGACGTATTCACCGTCACCTGTAACATCGCCGGCATCGCGGGCCTGAGCCTGCCCTGCGGGTTCACCAGCGGCGACAAGCCGCTGCCCATCGGGCTGCAACTGCTGGGCCCCGCGTTCAGCGAGGGCAAAGTCTTCCGCGCTGCCCGCATGTACGAGCAGGCGACCGCCTGGCACACGCGCCGGGCGACGCTGTAGGCCTGCCGCGGCTGGCGGGAGTGTTCCTGCCAGAGCAGTTGCCGCCGGACCGGCCGGCGACTGCGGCTCGAAAGGCATTGGCCCGGCCAGACGCTTTGATGGCGGACCTGCTGAAACTGCGGGAACGCCAGCGAAGCATCCGTGGCATTCATGAGATCTACGGCCAGGCCGTTAGCGAGCAATACCATGGCCTGTGGCAGGTGGGGGTGTGCTTTCGGATGAGCAAGCACGATCTTCGTTTCCGGCCGATCTTTCACTGGACGGCCCAGTGTATCCGGGCGCCTGTGGGGATCTGCTTCGTGGCGTTGTGCTGCGTGCGGACGTTGATGTACCGGGTGAAGTTGCAGCAGGGTCCGATGTCGGCCGAGGCGATCCGGCGGGCGCTATTGTCGGTGCAGGCGAGCGAGATTGAGCATCTGGAGGATGGTCAGCGTTACGAACTGCCCGGCCGGCCGCTGGCCGAGGCGGAGAAGTTGTACAAGGCGATGGGTTTGAAGCTACGAACCACCGCGCGGCGACTGGAGGTGGGCATTGGATGACATATTGAGATGGGTGTGGAATGTAGTGCCTGACTTTTTTGGAAAGGATCGTTTTCGTGGGGGTTGTCTCGCATCAGCGCCAACGTCGGGAAACTCGGCACTCCGATAACCCAGATTCACGTCACAGTGCTTCCTTGTTTCTCCGGCATCCTCAAGCGTGATCCGTCGGCAACCCAATGGGCTGCCGAGGCGGCCGCCCCACTTTGAGGACGCGCAGTGGACTTGCGCTGTCGTGCCAGGGACCGGCGCATCAATAACCGTCCGGCTCAGAGAGGCCAACCCCCTCCCAGCCTCCCCCAGGGATCGGCCCATCAATAACTGTCGCCGCAAGCGTAGCAGGCACTTTCCAAGTGCCGTCCGCCGAGGGCTTAACGGCACACGGAGTATGCCTGCTACTTTTGACAGTTATTGATGCGCCGGTCCAAGGGTGCGGAGTAAGAAGAGAATCATCGCGCTATTCCTGACAGTTATTGATGCGCCGGTCCCAGGCTGTTCGACGCCGGTGATAGACGCTCGTGATCGCCACCGCCGCCGCGATCCCGCAGTGGGCTGCCAGAACGCCCCAGGTGGTCCAGTGCCCAGGATTCGTCGACACCTGCATCGCCCCCAGCAGGGGACTGACCCAGGCGTCCATCGGAAACACCGACTCGCCCGGCCGCGATCCGAAATCGGCGTGGCAATACGCCAGCACCGCGCCGCCCAGCGTCCACGCGCCGGTGAGTGCCGACACGACCGGCCGCCCACGCCAGAGACTACGCCCGCGGCCATGCTCCGGAAGCGCGCCCATCCAGCACGCCAGAGCGGTGAGCCAAAGGGTGACCGCGCCCGAGGCGGCGAGCACATGACTCTGCGGCTGCCCGGCCAGCAGCCCGGCGAGTTGCAGCATCGGCCAAGCCAGGGCGATGTTGACGGCCGCCCTGGACGCGCTGCCCAGCAGTGGTTCGGCAAAGATTGCGCCAATGGAGAACTGCATCGCCACGAGCAGCATCAGCGCCCATCGCTCGGTCGGCTGACCTTGGGCCAGCACAAGCGGCCAGTTGCCCGCCGCAATAGCCAGTACGGCAATTTGAAGGAGGGACCAGAAGAATAGACCAACAGCAAGCCCGCCATCCTCCGGTGGTGATCCGGCGATGATGGGCTCACGGCCGCTCATTGCCGCACGGCCTCGGGCGATGGAACCGGGGCCTGCGGCGGGTCGGCCGGGTAGGTGATGTGGTCAAAGCGGATGTCGATCCACGGCCGGCCCGCATCCACCCGTCCGAACTGCTGAAACACCTTTTCGAGGTAAAGCATCTTGTCCCGCGGCGGGATCTCGACAATTCCGCTGCCCTTGTCGCTCTCCGGCCGGCCCCAGCGAATCTGCGTCGGCGGCGTGTGATTGGTCCACAGCACGATGTGCGATTCCCGTTCATCGACGCGGCCCTGGAAGTTGGTCATGTCGACCTTCATGATCTCTTCGGTATACGGATGTCCCGCGAGTGCCCGGACCATTTCCAGCCCCGCGCGAATGTCCCCGCCGGGCCAGGTCTTGCCCGGCAGCGCCGGCGGCGGATTGCTGATGCCCTCGATGACGCGGATGTTCATCCGCCCATCGTGCCCGTAGACGACTTTGCCAAGCTGCTCCGGCTTATATCGCTCTGGAAGCGCCACGCCATCAGCGTCGACGAGGTAGTAGTGGTCGCCCGTCGGGTCGGTTGGCGTCGGGGCCGTCTGCCCATGCACCAGCGCCACTGGGATGCGATATTCGCAGTCGATTTCCAGGGTGTCGCCGGGCTTCTGCCCGTAGAGCAGCTTCACATGGTGGATCTGCTTGATCCACGGGCTGACGCGCAGGTTGTGCTTCAGCGCATCCCACGCAACCTGCAAAGCCTTCGGATCCAGCGCCGAATGCGGCTTGTCCGGCCGGGCCGCAGCGCAGATCTGCTGGCAGAGCAGGTCGCTCATCCAACTGGGCCGGTTGGCCAGCACGACGGTTGGGGGCTCGGTCTGGAGTGCTACGGTGCGGGAAACATATTGCCTGACCTTGTAGAGCCCGATGATCGCCAGTGTCACTGTGACCAGGGCGATGGCACCGATCAGCAGCACCTTGCGGGCTAATGCCACCTGCTGCGGACCCCACTTTGGTTTGTCTTTTTTATCGCGAGCCATGACGGACCTTTATCGAACATTCAGACGGTTGCGCGGGGCGCCTGTGTCAGGCCGCCGCGCCGCCAGTTGCGCTGCGCTGGGCATAAGCCAGTTGCACCAGTGTGTCCACCAGCGGGCCAAAGTCCAACCCTGTCTGCTTTGCCGCCTTGGGCAGCAGGCTGTGAGACGTGAATCCCGGCAGCGTGTTGATCTCCAGCAGATACGGCTTGTGCGTCTTCTGGTCGAGCATGATGTCCACGCGCGACAGGTGACGACATCCCAGAGCCTTGTGCGCCTGGATTGCCAGTTGCTGGATCGCGCCCAGGCTGCCTGCATCGACGTCCAGGTCGAACAGATACTCCGTCGAATCCGCCTCGTACTTGGCATTGAAGTCGTAGAACTCACTCAGCGGCTTGACCCAGATCGGAGGAAGCGCTTGGTCGTTCAGGATGCCGACCGTGAGTTCCTTGCCCGCGATGAACTGCTCCACCAGGGCCCGCCCGTATTTGCTCACCAGCTTCTGCGCCGCGTCCATCGCCTGCTCGCGCGTCTGGCAGATAAGGACATCAATGCTGCTCCCGCCGTCGATCACCTTGACCACGCACGGAAGCCCCACGGCGTCGATCGCGGCCGCAGCCGCATCGTCCGACTCGATCACGCGCCATGCAGGCGTGGGCAGCCCCGCCTTTTTCCATTCGAGCTTCGCCGCGACTTTGTCCATCCCCAGCCGCGAAGCTCGCGAACCGCTGCCGACAAACGGCACTCGGCGCTGCTCAAGAATGGCCTGCAGTTCGCCGCTCTCACCCCATGCGCCGTGCAATACCGGGAAGATCACATCGGCAGGGCGGTCCAGCGGCGACAGCTCATCCGGCATGATGTCGGCCAGATACACCTGATGCCCCATGCCCACCAGGGCGTCGGCGACCGCCTTGCCGCTGATCAAGCTGATCTGTCGTTCCGAGCTGGGTCCGCCGTAGAGAACGGTGATGTTCATGGCTCTGTTCCTTCCTTGGAAACTTCCGCGCCACTTCCATTAGCGCCGGACCATTTTCGCACAGAGCAGGGGGCCTGTCCACGCCTGCTCTGGAGCGTTGCGGGCGATCCGGGCGTTCAATGGCTCCAAGGCGCCTATATGCCGGGCGCTATTTCGGTTTCGTCTCGCGGCAGGAAGGGACCGCGGCCAGCGTGAAGAGAACGACCTCTTCGCCGGTGGTTGTGCTGATGTCGTGATGCAGGCTGACGACTTTGACGCCGGTGATATCCTGGATCACGGCGACCATGAACGGCCCGGCGGTCTCAATGAGGTGGGTCCGCACCTGCTTGAGCAGATCCCGGCCCTTGTCCGCGGGCAGGGCCTTGACCAGTTGCTGCTCGGCGGCGGTCAATACGCCCTGAAGGCGCACCACGACGAGATCGCGGAGCAGGTGCGCATGGATGTCCTTGGGTCCGCGACCCATGTACTCGTGCTCAAAGCGGCTCATTCCCTCGCAGACGGCGGCCTCAATCTCGCCCTGAGTCTTCATGGTCATCACAAGATGATACCCGGAACGACATGCGATTTCAAAATCGTGTGAGAATCATGGTTGCCTTCTCGCCGCGCGCAGCCTAGAGTCAGTCGTCAGTGGAGCAGGACGAACGGTTCGGGCTCCGCGCGAGTTGGATGACTGGATAAAGGGCAGCCCGCCTGTGCGGGTGGCCCGTTAGAAAGTAAGCCGACGCCGACGACTACCTCTTGGGTAGTCGTCGGCGTCGGTTCTTTTTTTTGGCATCGTACTGGTCCGGAAGTGAGTTCAAATGGACACGCTCAAAACAACCATGGCCTGCCAACTCGCCGACGCCGCCAGCGCATCCCACCAGCAGCGGACCGGCCACACGCCGCACTCCGCGACGGTGGCGATGGGCGAAGACACCTTGGTGATCACGCTGCACGGGGCGTTGTCGCTGGCGGAGAGAGTCGCGGCCCAGAGCGCCGCTGGCGCCGCTCAGGTGCAGGATTTCCACCGCCGACTGTTCGCCGCTTCGTCAGACGCGCTGCGGCAGGAGATCAAGCGGATCACCGGCGTGCCCGTGCGAGAAGCCGCCACGGAAGTTGAGCCACCCACCGGCGCAGTCGTTCATGTCTTCACCAGCGGCAGCATGGTCCAGGTTTTCCACCTCGCCAGGCACTTGCCCGTGGAGACCACCGACGCTGAACCCTTTTTCCTCAATGACGATGCCGGCAATACCGTTGGCTCGAATCCACTCAAAGGAACTCCATGAAGAACGAACTCTTTCACAATTAGTCAGCGTGACTAGATCGGAAAGCGACAACGCTATGCGGTCGCTGTTTTTACAGAAAGGAACTCTCTATGGGATTGATACTACTGATTATCGTGGTGCTTCTTCTCGTCGGCGGTCTGCCGAACTGGGGATACAGCCGCAACTGGGGCTATGGTCCCAGCGGGGGGCTCGGCCTGGTGCTTATCGTGCTGCTCGTCCTGGTGCTCATGGGCCGCATCTAACCATAACCAATTTACTTCTCCACTCTCATTCTTGAAAGGAACACGTATGAACAAGAACCGCATTATCGTTTCCATGACCCTGCTGCTGATGTCCCTGGCCATGCTCTTCGTGAGCGGCTGCAACACCTGGGATGGTGCCGGCAAAGATGTCGAGAAGGCCGGCGAGAGCATGCAGAAATAGTGGCCTTAGGACCGGCGCATCAATAAACCGTCGCCGCAAGAGTAGCAGGCACTTTCCAAGTGCTGTCCGCCGAGGACTTAACGGCACACGGAGTGTGCCTGCTACTTTGGACAGTTATTGATGCGCCGGTGCTAAGCGAAGCGGCTCGGCGCCGTGGCGCGGCCGATGAGTAAACACTTACCCGCACCTGTGCGGATGAAGGAGGAATTGTGACGACTGACCAGACCAGGGAAACCAACACCGTTGAGGGCCTCGCGGAGGCCGCTGGCGAACGTGCCAAATCCTGCGTTGACGCCGGCGTGAGCGCTGTGAATGCCGTATCGGGCAGGGCACGCCAGATCGGCCGCGATGCCGACGGCTATGTGCGCGACAGGCCATGGGTGGCGATCGCGACCGCCGCAGGCGTTGGCCTGCTATTCGGCTTCCTGCTTCGCAGCCGCCGAGAGTCCTGAATTGCGTTGAGTTTCAGATACATCAGGCAATCCATGTAGGTTTGCCTGCTCATTAGTCACTTGAAGGAGACCGTCCATGAGTACCACATTACTTCGTAGTCTGTCGCTTTGCCTCGCGCTCGTGAGTCCCGTGGCCTTCGGGCTGGGGTGCTCGGAGAGAGGTTCGCAGAGCAGATCCCATGAAGTTTCGCGCACCGAAAGCGACAAAACCGGCTGGTTTGGCGGCCAGACGCATGCAGTGAATACCGTCTACAAGAACTCCGACGGCAGCACCAGCGTCGAGACCGAGACCACGACCACCAAGGGCAACGACACGACGATTGTCCGCGAGAAGAAGACCACGAACCTCGACGGCACCGTCAAGACGGCTCGTGAAACGCGCACCATCACCAAGGGCACAGACAATGTCCAGCGTGAGAGCAAGACCACGAACTGATCGGCATTCGGCAGTCGCGGCCGCGCGGGACAATCGGCAGCATCGAGCTGCTGACCCCGCGGGCCGCTTTGCCTTGTTCCGGTAATGCGCGGCATGCAGGGGGTGCCATGCTTCGGCTTAGGGATCAAACCAATCATGCAACCATCATCAACGCTTCTCAGTGGCGGGCTGCGACCGAAGATTCTTACCTTGTCCATTCAGCAGCGTGCACTGCTGCATCGGCTATTGCATCGGGATCTCCGCAAGTGCTCACAGTCGGTGCTGCAGGCCTGCCAGCGCGCGGGATGGTGCACCGGGCCGGGCGGCGGGCATGAGCTCACAGCCCAGGGCAGGCGCATTGCCGAACTGTCCGAGCAGGCCCCGCCCGAGCAGAAACTGGAACTGGATGACCGCGTTGCGCAGGTTCTGCCAAGCCAGAGTGCGCCACGCTATCGCCTGGAGGTCTGAGCAACTGCTCCGGTCCGTTTGCTCTTATTCGGCGTATTTTGTTTTCGGTTTCGGTTCCCAGCGGTCCTGCGTTGGAATATGATTACGTCGTTCAGGCTTGCAGCTCCACTTGTGTCGGACCGACCGCTGGGTCTGAGTCGGACGTGGGTAGAGGTGAGGGCCGATGGCTTCAGGACGATATTGGATCGTCGGGAGTTGATGCGCCCGGAAACCGCGTGTGGGCTGCGGACGCATCTTGGCATGCTTGTTTCGGGATACCGGCAGAAGCATACCCTCCCCCGACCTGATCACCCTGATTTCCTTCGTTTTGGCATGCCGGTCGAGTCCTGGCGTGCGCTGGTTTGGATGGTCACAAGTTTATCGCACGCCTACGAGGCGCGTGTCTGAGGCTCGTCTGGCGCTGGCGCGCGCCCGGGCAAGTTCTGCTAATCAGGAGCTGCATATGAAGGTGGCGGGAAAGAATCGAAAGTCGGGCGAGCGGGGGCTTCGCAAGTGTCCTACCGGCATCGTCGGGCTGGATCAGATCACCGGCGGCGGTCTGCCGCTGGGTCGGCCGGCGCTGGTCTGCGGCGGGGCGGGCTGCGGCAAGACGCTGCTGGCGATGGAGTTCATCGTCCGCGGGGCGACGCAGTTCAATGAGCCGGGCGTCTTCATCTCCTTCGAGGAAACCAGCGAGGAACTGGCGACCAACGTGCGGTCGCTGGGCTTTGACCTGGACGACCTGGTCCGCCGCAAGAAGCTCGCCATGGATTTCATACGCGTGGATCGCGGGGAGATCGACGAAAACGGCGACTACGACCTTGAGGGACTGTTCGTCCGCCTGAACTACGCCATCGACTCGGTCAAGGCCAAGCGCGTCGTGCTGGACACCATCGAGTCGCTGTTCTCGGGATTGACCAATACCGCTGTGCTCCGCGCCGAAATGCGGCGCCTGTTCGTCTGGTTGAAGGAGAAGGGCGTGACCGCCCTGATCACCGGCGAGAAGGGCGACGGCACGCTGACCCGGCAGGGCATTGAGGAATACGTCTCGGACTGCGTCATCATGCTGGACCACCGCGTCCATGACCAGCTTTCCACCCGCCGCCTGCGCGTGGTGAAGTATCGCGGCTCGACCCACGGTACCAACGAGTATCCGTTCATCATCGACGAACAGGGCATGAGCGTCCTGCCGGTCACCAGCATGGGGCTGGACCACGCGGCGACCAACACCCGCATCTCCAGCGGCGTGGAACGGCTGGACACCATGATGGGGGGCAAGGGATTTTTCCGGGGCAGCAGCATCCTGGTCTCCGGCACCGCCGGCACGGGCAAGACCAGCCTCGCGGCGGCCTTCACTAAGGCCGCCTGCCAGCGCGGCGAGAGAGCCTTGTTTTTCGGGTTTGAAGAGTCTCCGGCGCAGATTCTCCGCAACATGCTCTCCATCGGCATCGACCTGGCGCCATGGGTGAAGAAAGGGCTGCTGCGCTTTCATACCTCTCGTCCGACGCTTTACGGGCTCGAGACGCATCTGACGGTCATGCACAAGCAGATCGAGGACTTCAAGCCGTCGGTGGTCGTCGTTGATCCCGTGACGAACATGATGTCGGCGGGGGTGGCGGAGGATGTGAAGTCGATGCTGCTGCGCCTGATGGACTATCTCAAGGGCCGGCAGATCACGACGATGATGACCAGCCTCTCGTCCGTCGCAGACGACATCGAGCAGAGCGCGGGCGGGGTTTCGTCCCTGATCGACACGTGGGTGTTCGTGCAGGACATCGAACTGGGCGGTGAGCGTAATCGCGGGCTGTACATCCTCAAGAGCCGGGGCATGGCCCACTCCAACCAGATTCGCGAGTTTGTGCTCAGCAATCAGGGCATTGAACTGCTGGACGTCTACCTTGGCCCCAGCGGCGTGGTGCTCGCCGGATCGGCGAGAATCGCGCAGGCCGCCAGGGAGCAGGCCGAGGACGCCGCCGCCAAGCAGGAGATCCTGCGTCTGCGGGCGCTGGCTTTGGCCCAGCGCAAGGCGATGGACGCGCAGATCGCCGCGTTGCAGGCACAGGCGCTGGCGCAGAATCAGGCCATCGAGCACCTGGCGGATCAGGACCAGGTCAGAGCCGTGCAGGGTCAGGCCGATCGCAGGGCGATGGCGCGAAGCCGCGAGGCGGATGTTGCCGCTCCGCTCGCCCTGGCCTTGGGCCTGCACGGCAACGGGGAGCACAAGTGAGCAAACTGCCGACCAAGAAGCGGACGCCCAAGCCAAAGACTCGCAGCGCTGCCGCCGACAAGACGGTCTGGGATCTGCGGCTTTACATCGCGGGCCAAACTGCCAAGTCGGCCGCGGCCCTGGCAAATCTCAGGAAGATCTGCGAGCAGCACCTCCACGGCAGGTATCAGATCAGGGTGATCGACTTGATGAAACAGCCGCAACTGGCGAAGGATGACCAGATTCTGGCGATCCCCACCCTGGTGCGAATGGTGCCGGCGCCGATGAAGAAGGTCATCGGCAATCTGTCCGATACCGAGCGGGTGCTGGTGGGATTCGACTTGCGCCCCAAGACTTGATGAAACATCCTCCGCGAGGCGGATTGGAAGTGAGCATGGCCCAACGCGGAAAGAGTGGTGCGAAGTCGATGCCGGGGGTTTCAGCCCAGGCCTTTGAGCGAGCATTCGCCAGGCAGCCGCAGGGACGGTTCGTACTGAAGCTCTATGTCAGCGGCATGACTCTGCGCTCACGCCGGGCCATCGACAATATCCAGAAGCTTTGCGAAGAGCACTTGGCCGGTGGCTACGACTTGGAGATCATCGACATCTACCAGCAGCCTGCCTTGGCCAAAGGCGACCAGATCATTGCCGTGCCCACGCTGGTGAAGAAGCTGCCAGTGCCGCTGCGGCGGGTGATCGGCGACATGAGCGACCCGGGGCGGATACTTCTCGCGCTGGGTGTGGTGGCGGAACGAGGTCAATAGGAACTGCAGGGCCATGAACTCAAGACGGGTGATTTCAAAACGGCCACCCCGCGAGATGCGGCGACTCCAGGAGGAGGTTGAGTCGCTGCGCGCTCAACTGGCGGAGGCGAAGGAAACGCTGAGCGCCATCCAGAGCGGAGAGGTTGACGCAGTGGTCGTGGACTCCCCCGACGGGCAGCGCATTTTCACATTGCAGGGCGCTGACCATGCCTACCGTTCCCTGATCGAGCAGATGGGCGAAGGCGCTGTGACGATCAAGGCCGGCGGCGCTATCGACTACTGCAACCGGGGCTTTGCCGACATGCTCGCCCGGCCACTGGAGCAGATCATCGGCACGATGGCGCGACGCTATGTCGCCCAAGCCGACCAGCCGACCTTTGCCTCTCTGCTGCACCAGGCGTGGGCATCCAGCGTGCAGGGCGAGGTTGGGCTGATCGCGGCGGATGGACGCGTGATCCCTGTCCAGGTCGGGTTTTCGCCGCTGGTGGATGACAGCCCCGGCACATCGGTGTCGATGGTGGTCACCAATCTGACCGAACGAAAGCAGGCCGAGCGCGTGCAGGCCGCCAGACTTCTGGCCGAACAAGCCACTGCGGTTGCCGAAGCGGCCAGCAAGGACAAAGACCAGTTCATGGCGGTGCTCAGCCACGAACTGCGCAATCCGCTGAACCCGGTGATGGCAACGGCGTCGATGCTGCGGGAGGATGCGCGTTTTGACGCCGACACCCGCGAGCAACTGGACGTCATCCTTCGCAACGCGAAACTGGCGGCACGGCTGGTGGACGATCTTCTGGAAGTGACGCGTATCAAACGGGGCAAGATTGAACTGGACCGCCATCGCGTTGATGTATGCACGATCATCCGCCGCGCTATCGACGACTGCATGCCCGACATCCGGGCCAAAAAGCTGGCGTCGGGCGCGGACCTGGGGTCGGTGCCGCAGTGGGTCGACGCCGACGCCGGCCGGTTGCAACAGGTGTTCTGGAACCTGCTGAAAAACGCGGTGAAGTTCACGCCGGTCGGCGGGCGCGTCGATGTTCGCTGCCATCGAAACGGCGACAACTTCGTTGTTGCCGAGGTCAGCGACAGCGGCGAAGGGATTGAAGCCGATGCCCTGGCACGCATCTTCAACGCGTTTGACCAGGGGGATCGCTCCATCACGCGGCAATTCGGCGGTCTTGGTCTGGGACTGACCATCAGCAAAGCGATGGTGGAAATGCACGGCGGCACCATCGGGGTCCAGAGCGCAGGCAAGGGCAAGGGGGCGACGTTCACCGTGCGGTTGCCGGTGGCGGATGCCTCGATGCCCAAGGGCATCGAGCCAACTGCTCCGATACGAACATCTGAGCTCAAGAAGATGAAATTGAGAATCCTGCTCGTGGAGGACCATGGCGACACGGCGCTGATCATGCGGCGGTTGTTGTCAGGCCAAGGGCACGACGTCCAGATTGCCCCTGACGTCACAACCGCGATGCAACTGGCTGGCGAGCAGACCTTTGACCTGCTGCTGAGCGACATGGGGCTGCCCGATGGGACCGGGCTGGAGTTCATGCGGGCGCTGCGGAGCAAGGGCATTATGTGGCCGGGCATCGCCCTGAGCGGATACGGGCAGGAGAGCGATATCCAGCAGAGCCGCGAAGCCGGCTTCGCCGCCCACCTGGTCAAACCGGTGAATCTCGCCAGGTTGAAAGACGAGATCGCCCGGGTGGCGGGGACGGCTGCTCGCTGTGTTTCGGCCGAGCCTGATTTGCATGCCTAGACTCGCTCCCCTCGTTGACAGACTTACGTGCGGTCGGAGGGTCAAGATGCGCACGTTTTTCAAGGGTGGG
>JBBQTU010000110.1:0-13537 GCA_038213005.1 Tepidisphaerales bacterium
ATTCTGCATTCTGAATTGTTGGAGCCCATGCCCAGAATCCTTGGAATTGAATCGACCTGTGACGAGACGGCCGCCGCCGTCGTGGAAGACGGCTTGCGCGTCCTCTCCAACGTCGTCAGTTCCCAGATCGAGCTCCACGCACGCTATCGCGGCGTAGTGCCCGAGATCGCCAGCCGCGCCCATATCGAAAGCATACTCCCAGTCATCCATGACGCCTTGGCCCAAGCCAGTCTGAAGCCTCAGGACATCGATGCCGTCGCCGTAACTCACCGCCCCGGCCTCATCGGCTCGCTCCTCATCGGCGTCACCGCCGCCAAGACCCTCGCGTGGTCGCTGGGCAAGCCGCTCATCGGCGTTGACCACGTGCAGGCGCACCTTTACAGCATGATGCTCAGCGGTTCGCAGCCCCCGCCATTCCCCGCCGTCGGCCTGGCCATCTCCGGCGGCCACACCGCTCTCTATCGTCTCACCAGTTTCGCCGATATCCAGCGCATCGGCTCAACCATCGACGACGCCGTCGGTGAAGCCTACGACAAGGTCTCGTTCATCCTCGGACTCGGCTACCCCGGCGGCCCGATCATCGACGCCCTGGCCGCCCAGGGCGACCCGGCCGCCATTCGATTCCCCCGCAGCACGCTCGGCCGAGACTCGCTGGATTTCTCATTCAGCGGCGTCAAAACATCCGTCCTCTACCACGTCCGCGGCAAACAGGGCAAAACGCGTCTGGCATCAGACCTCTCCCAACAGGAAATCGCCGACGTCGCCGCTGGATTTCAGGCGGCGTGTATCGACGTCATCCTGACAAAGCTCAAGCGCGCCATCCATCACGTTCACGCCCGCTGCGTGGTCATCGGTGGCGGCGTCTCTGCCAATCGCGGCCTGCGGGCGGCCATGGGTGCCCTGCCCGTTCCGGTGTATTTCCCCAATCCCGCCTACTGCACCGACAACGCCGCCATGGCCGCCGGTCTGGCCCACGAAAAGCTCCTCCGCGGCGAACTGGCAACCCTTGACCTCGACGCCATGCCGCAATCCCAGTTCACCCCGGATTCATGATGCCGCCAACACTCCTGGTCACTCTAAAGATCGTCACCATGTCGGTCGTCATCCTGGTCGGCTGGCTCTGCCGCCGCCGCGGGATGATCTCGGCCCAGACCACCTCCGCCCTCGCCCGCTTCACCACCGACGTCACCCTCCCCACCCTCATCTTCTTCCAGATGATCGACACGGTGGACCTCCAAAGTCTCAAGACCGGCTGGCTGGTCCCTCTGCTGGGCTGCGCTGTCATCACCCTGGGACACGTCGTCGGCTGGGCATGCTGGCGTCTGTTCGCCCGCCGCGAGCAGGCCCCGGTTTTCATCCTCGTCTGCGGCGTCAGTAACTGGATCTACCTCTGCCTCCCCATCGCCGAAGGCCTCTACGGCAAAGAAGGCCTGAAAAACCTTTTCCTAGCCAATGTGGGCATTCAGGTCCTCTTCTGGACCTTGGGCGTCGCCATCCTCCACGGCGGGCGCCTCGACCGAAACTCCATCCGCCGCCTCGCCACCAACCCCGGCCTGATCGCCACCTTTCTAGGCATCGCCCTGGCTCTGTTCCATCAAGCCATCGCCGCCCCGCTCGCCTACGCCGCCGCCAACCAGCCATGGTCGTCGATCCAGACAGTTCTCTCCGATTCCCTGCGCATGGTCGGCAGTCTCACCATTCCCCTCTCGCTGGTCGTCACCGGCGCCCAGATCGCCGGCGCCGCCATGCTGTACACCCACCAGCGCAAGTGCGTAGCCGGCGTCGTCCTCATCCGCCTGATCGTCGTCCCGCTACTGGTCGTCTCCGCCCTCGCCCTGCTGGCCGCCCACACCACGATCGCCCCGACGCCCCTGATGATCCTCGCCATCATCGGCATCATGCCCGTCGCCGTCAGCACCGCCGTCCTCGCCGATCGCTTCAACCAGGACACCGCCCTCGCCGCCCAGAGCATCCTGTGGACAACGATGCTGTCGATCCTCACCGTCCCCCTGCTCTTTGAACTGGCAAGACGGCTGATTGAGCGATGATGCCGAGACAGACTCGGATACATCCCCGAGAATTACTTGTTCAGACAACACTTCTTGTACTTCTTACCGCTGCCGCAAGGACAGGGGTCGTTGCGTCCAACCTCCGCCGAACGGGGCATTGGACATGCCGCTGCCAATG
This sequence comes from Tepidisphaerales bacterium, assembly GCA_038213005.1. Classification (GTDB taxonomy): domain Bacteria; phylum Planctomycetota; class Phycisphaerae; order Tepidisphaerales; family Tepidisphaeraceae; genus JBBQTU01. The sequence goes on from JBBQTU010000110.1 coordinate 2,188, forward strand.
GTGGAGTGGCCTGCTCGGCAGTGGATGGACCGCGAAGTAAACTTCCCATGCGTTGCAAGGGCGACATCGCACGCCGTGCAGCATGATCTGCTTCGGTCTGCTGCTGCCATGCCTCTTGCTCGGGAATCGCAACTCCCACGGCTTTACCCAGGATTAGCACGTCTTCCCGCAAATCAGATAACCCCGGATCGTAGCGGCCTGCGCGGACCAGATCACAAAGCAGTTCGATACCGTCGGTGGTGAACAGGTCCACAAGTTCCTGCGCCGCCGTGTTGACCTCATCTTCGGCCAACTCACCCGATCGAATCAACTCAATCAGTGCTCTCTCAGCATCCGCAGTGTGCATCGCGCTGATAACGCGCAGCAGGTGACATCGGAACTTTCCCTTGCGAGCGGCAAACTCATGCAAGAGTCGGTTCAGGACTTGCTGGCCGCCAATCTGCGCCAGCAGCTTTGTCGCTGCCTCGTAGTCGCAACTGAGAGAATCCTCGAGTCTCGGAACCAGCAGATCGAGTTCTGGCTGATGCCGCACCATGCACAGTAGCTCGATGGCAAAGACGCCCAGCCAAGTCTGATCTTTCCCCAACAAGGGCACGCATCGCTCGATAACGAACTCCGGATGCCGTGCCAGCGCCTCCCTCAGACGGTAATCCTGCCGCCAGTCCCACCTGTTGCGAGCCAGCCGGTCGAGGCGCATCGCCAACTTCTCAATGTCCGTCCAGAGTTGCTGCGGCGGCACATTCCGCAGCGCCAGTCGCTCGGCCAGATGATCGGCAGAGCTCAGACGTGCCGTGCCCTTCTTCCAGGGAAGCGGTTCCATCGGCCGCATGCTATGCGCCGCCGCCAGTACTTCGTCACGATGTGCCTCAAGGAAGGCTATGGGCAGACGTTCCAGTGCGAAACGGAGATGGAACACGTCGTTGCTGGTCGTACCCTTGTCAGCCACAACCGCAACCAGCCGCCGGCAGGAAGACTCTGTTTGCGGAATATATGAATAGGCAAAGCTGACGGACGAGTCCTGAATGCGGTACCGATCAAACGCCTCCCAGAAGACGTCGCTACTGTTTTCCGGTGGCGATGGACAATCCCGCAGATACTCCGCCGCCCGATGGCGAACTTGATCGTCTTCGTGAACCAGAAGCCGTACTACCAGCTCAGCATTCAGCATCGCAATCCGCCTTGTGTGGTTGACAGCTCATCCCGCAGTAGGCACAGGCATGACTACTATTTCAGCGCATTGTCTCTCAATGCCCTTGGCAAGCCAGCATACACCGGAAGCAGGATTGGCTCGCTCCGGCTTTGGAGTCTCACGACATCTGCCAACGTATCAGAACAACTTGAGCTTCGGCAACAGATCGCTGTGCCCCATGAGGAACTCATCAACGCAGCGGGCGGCCTGCCGGCCTTCGCTGATGGCCCACACCACCAGCGACTGCCCGCGACGCATGTCGCCGGCCGAGAAGATGCCGGGAATGCTGGTCATATAGCTCGCGTCCACCACGACATTGCCGCGCTGGTCGAGCTTGACGCCAAGCTGCTCGAGCATGCCCTTCTTCTCCGGGCCCACAAAGCCCATCGCAAGCAGGCACAGGTCGCAGTCGAACTCAAACTCGCTCCCCGCCACTTCCTTCATGCTGGGCCGCCCATCGGCGCCCTTGGTCCATTCCAGTTCCACCCCATGAAGCTTCTTAACCTGCCCGTCGGCACCGGTGAACGCCTTGGTATTTACCGACCACTGCCGGACCTCCTGGCCCTTATTCAGCACCTCAGACGCCTCTTCGTGGCTGGTGGACGTCCGCAGGATCATCGGCCAGTACGGCCAGGGCATATCAATCGTGCGATCCACCGGAGGCTTCGCCAGCAGTTCAAACTGCCTGATGCTCTTGGCACCCTGACGCAGCGCGGTTCCGACGCAGTCCGAGCCCGTATCGCCGCCGCCAATGACGACGACGTGCTTGCCCTTGGCGCTGATCAGTTCGACCTTGTCGCCCAATACCTGCTTGGTCTGCAGCGGCAGGTAATCCATCGCGGCGTAGACACCCTTGAGTTCGCGCCCGGGGACGTTGAGGTCCCGCGACTGAGTCGCTCCGCCGCAAAGGCAGATGGCGTCAAACTCCTTCTGAAGATCCTCAACCTGCGTGTTCACGCCGATATTCGCCTTGGTGACGAACTTAACGCCCTCGGCTTCCATCAGTTTCACGCGGCGCTCGACAATCCACTTCTCAAGCTTGAAGTTGGGGATGCCATACGTCAGCAGGCCACCGATACGGTCGGCGCGCTCAAAGACGGTAACCAGATGCCCCGCCTGATTGAGCTGGTCGGCAACCGCCAGACCCGCCGGACCCGAGCCCACTACCGCGACCTTCTTACCCGTCCGCACCTGCGGCCCCTTAGGCTGCATCCAGCCTTCCTTAAAGCCGCGCTCGATGATGTTCCACTCATGCAGCTTGATCGTCACCGGCGTCTTCCAGATGTTCAGCGTGCAGGATTCCTCGCAGGGCGCGGGGCAGACCAGCCCCGTGAACTCGGGGAAACAGTTGGTCTTCAGCAGCATGTCCAGGGCATCGTGCCAGCGGCCCTTGTACACCCGGTCGTTCCACTCGGGGATGATGTTGCCCAGCGGGCAACCGTTGTGGCAAAACGGGATGCCACAGTCCATGCAGCGCGATGCCTGCGTGCGGAGCTTGTCCTCCGGCATCTCGTTGTAGACCTCTTTATAGTCCAGAACGCGAAGGTTCACCGGCCGCCGGGTCGGAGTCTCACGCGTAAATTCTTTGAAACCTGTAGGCTTTCCCATATCGCACCAAGACAGTCATTAGTCATTAGTCACTAGTCATCAGCCATCAGCCCCTGGTAACTAGTGACTAATGACTAGTGACTGAGGGCTGATGGCCCAGTCCTTACACCGACGCAACCTGCCTCTTCGACAACGAGTTTGCCTTCGCTTCCATCTCGGCCTTGTGCTCCAGCACCCGCCGATAGTCGCGCGGCATCACCTTGACGAAGTGCTTCAGGCAGACATCCCAGTCGTCCAGGATCGCCTTGGCCACCGTGCTGCCGGTGTATTTCAGATGATTCTCCAAGAGCGTCCGGATCGTCTTGATATCGTCGTCCTTGTCGGGCTTCTCAAGATCCACGAGCTCCGGGTTGTAGAGATTCTTGAAATACTTCTTGTCGTCATACACATACGCAATGCCGCCGGACATGCCCGCGGCAAAGTTCCGTCCGGTCTCCCCGATGATGACCACGCGCCCGCCGGTCATATATTCGCAGCCGTGGTCGCCCACGCCCTCGACGACCGCATTCACGCCCGAGTTGCGGACGCAGAATCGCTCGCCCACCATCCCTCGAATATAGACCTCGCCGGAAATCGCGCCGTAGCACAGGACGTTGCCCGCCAGGATGTTCTCCTCAGCCTTAAACGTCGACTGCTTCGACGGATAGACGATGATCTTGCCGCCGGAAAGCCCCTTGCCGACGAAGTCGTTGGCATCGCCTTCCAGTTCCAGCGTCAGACCCTTGGCGCCCCAGGCGCCAAAGCTCTGCCCGGCCGACCCGGTGAACTTGAAGTGGATCGTGTCCTCCGGCAGCCCGCCGAGCCCATACTTCTTGGCAATCCGACCGCTGAGCATCGCGCCCACCGTTCGGTGCACATTCTTAATCGGCATCTCGGCCGACACCTTGGTCTTACCATCAATCGCGCCCTGCGCCAGCTTGATAAGCTGGTGATCCAGCGCGCCATCCAGCCCGTGGTCCTGCTTCATCGTACAATAAACCCCAACGCTCGCCGGCACCTCCGGCCTGAACAGCACCGCGGACAGATCCAGGTACTGCCCCTTCCAGTGGCTGGAGACATCCTGGAACTCCAGGTACTGCGTCTGCCCGATCAGGTCCTGAATCTTGCGGACACCGAGCTTCGCCATGTGCTCGCGAATCTCCTGCGCCATGAAGTAGAAAAAGTTGATCACGTGCTCAGGCTGCCCGCTGAACCGCTTGCGCAGTTCAGGGTCCTGCGTCGCCACGCCCGTCGGGCAGGTGTTCAGATGGCAAACACGCATCATGATGCAGCCCGAAGCGATCAGCGCCGAGGTCGACATCCCGATCTCTTCCGCGCCCAGGATGAATCCGATCACGCAGTCCTTGCCCGTCTTGATCTGTCCGTCCGTCTGCAGCACCACGCGGCTGCGCAGGTCGTTCATCACCAGCACCTGGTGTGCTTCGGAGATGCCCAGTTCCCACGGCAGACCGGCATACTTGATGCTCGTCAGCGGCGAAGCGCCCGTGCCGCCTGAGTCGCCCGAGATCAGGATATGGTCGGCCTTGGCCTTGGCGACGCCGGCCGCCACCGTGCCCACGCCCACTTCCGCCACCAACTTTACGCTCACGCGCGCCGCCGGATTGACGTTCTTCAGGTCGTGGATCAGTTGCGCCAGATCCTCAATCGAATAAATGTCGTGATGCGGCGGCGGCGAGATCAGCCCCACGCCCGGCGTCGAGTGACGGATCTTCCCGACATACTCGTCCACCTTATGCCCCGGCAACTGTCCGCCTTCGCCGGGCTTGGCACCCTGCGCCATCTTGATCTGCATCTCATCAGAATTGACCAGGTACTCCGTCGTCACGCCGAACCGCCCGGATGCAACCTGCTTGATCGCGCTGCGGCGGCTCAGCGGCTTGCCCTCCGGCGTCATGATGACCTTGCCGCTGGCATCGACGTCCGGCTTGAATCGCCCGGGGTCTTCGCCGCCTTCGCCGGTGTTGCTCTTGCCGCCCAGGCGATTCATCGCGATCGCCAGGTTCTCATGAGCTTCCTTGCTGATCGATCCGAAGCTCATCGCCCCGGTCACAAATCGCTTGACGATCTCGCTGGCCGGCTCAACCTCGTCAATCGAGATTGCCTTGGCCAGCTTAAACTTAATCAGCCCGCGGAGGGTCGAGCGATGCGTGCTCTCATCATCCAGCAAGGCCGTGTATTCCTTGAACTTGGCGAACGCTGCGCCCGGCGTCCCGCTCTTGACCTGTTCCCATGCCGCCAGGTCATAGCGCACCGAATGCTGCAGCTTCGCGATCGTGTCCGGGTTATAGGCGTGATATTCGCCGTCCCGCCGCCACTGATAGAAGCCGCCGTTTTCCAGCACGTCCCCGGTCACCTTGATCGGCGGGAACGCCCGGATGTGCCGCTGCAGCGTCTCCCTGGCGATGACCTCGACCCCCACACCGCCAATGCGGGATGCGGTCGCGGTGAAGTACTTCTCGATGAAATCCTTCCCCAGCCCGATCGCCTCAAAAATCTGGGCGCCCCGGTAGCTCTGTACTGTGCTGATGCCCATCTTCGAAGCCACCTTCAGGATCGACTTGTTCGCCGCCTTCAGATAGTTCTTCTCCGCCGTCGCCAGCGTAAATTCCTTCTTGTGATCGCCGACGCCGTATTCCGTGGGCAGCAGGCCTTCGCCATACAGATCCGCGAGCGTCTCCAGCGCCAGGTACGGGTTCACCGCGCCGGCGCCATACCCGATAAGCAGGCAGAAATGATGCGCCTCGCGAGCCTCGCCCGTCTCGATCACCAGCCCCGCCTGTGTGCGGGTGCCTTCGCGGATCAGGTGATGGTGCACCGCCGCCGTCGCCAGCAACGCCGGGATCGGTGCGTGATTCTTGTCCACCCCGCGGTCCGACAGGATCAGGATCGAATACCCGTCCCTGACCGCCTGGGCCGCAGACTTGCGCAGTTCCTCAATCGCCGCCGCCAGCCCGGTCTCGCCCTCGTCCACGTGGAACAGAATCGGCAGCGTAATCGCCCGCAGCCCGCTCTGGTCCAGGTTACGCAGCTTTTCCAACTCCGGATTCGAGATCACCGGATAGTTCAGCTTCACAAGCTGACAATGCCTGGGCGTCTCGTCCAGCAGGTTGCCTTCCCGCCCGAGATACGTCTGCAGACTCGTCACCAACTCCTCGCGGGTCGCGTCCAGCGGCGGATTGGTCACCTGGGCGAATAACTGCTTGAAATAGTTATAGAGCAACTGCGGGCAATCAGACAGGCACGCAAGCGGCGTGTCATTGCCCATCGAGCCCAGCGGCTCCATGCCGGTCACCGCCATCGGGTTCAGCACCATCTTGAGCTCTTCAACCGTGTACCCGAACGTATGCTGCCTGACGCGCAGCGTGTCGTGATCGACCTCGTGTACCTTCGTCGGGCTGGGCAGCGTATCCAGGTGCAGCAGACGCTCCTCAACCCACTTGCGCCACGGGCGCTTGTCCACCAGTTGCTGCTTGATCTCGGCATCGTCGACAATCCGCCCCTGCTTCATGTCCACCAGGAACACCTTGCCCGGCTGCAGACGCCACTTGCGGGCCACCCGCTCCGGATCCACCGGCAGCACACCCACTTCCGACGCCATGATCACCAGGTCATCCTTGGTGATATAGATGCGGCTGGGGCGCAGACCGTTTCGATCCAGCACCGCGCCGATCATGTACCCATTGGTGAACGAGATCGATGCCGGGCCGTCCCACGGCTCCATCACGCACGCGTGATATTCGTAAAACGCCCGCAGGTCCGGGTCCATCGCAGCGTTGTTCTGCCACGCCTCGGGAATCAGCATCAGCACCGCGTGCGGCAGCGAACGTCCGTTGACGCTCAGGAACTGAAGCGCATTGTCCAGCGTCGCCGAATCCGAACCAGACTCGGTCAGGATCGGGAACATCTTGGACAATTCATCGCCGTACACCTCGCTCTGCAGCAGGCTATATCGCGCCCGCATCCAGTTGCGGTTGCCGCGCAGCGTGTTGATCTCGCCATTGTGAGCCAGGTAACGGAACGGATGTGCCAGCCGCCACGATGGGAACGTATTGGTCGAGAACCGGCTGTGCACCATCGCCAGGGCCGCTTCAAAATCCGGGTCTTGGAGGTCCGGATAGAACTGCCGAAGCTGCACGCTGGTCAGCATACCCTTATAGACCATCCGGTTGGCCGACAGAATACAGATATAGAAGTCGTCCCGGGCCGCCGCCGAGAGATTCTGGTTGAACTCGATCACGTTCTCCGCACGCTGGCGCACAAAATAAAGCCGGCGGTCAAAATCCGCCCGGTTAAAGAAATGCGTGCCAGGCACCACGAAAACCTGCCGGATCCGCGGCATCGTCTTCTTCGGAGTCGCCCCGACGAACGTCTCATTGATCGGAACGTCGCGCCACCCCAGCACGTTCATGCCGTATTCTCGGATCACCTGCTCAAACGCCCGCTCCGCCTCCAGGCGTGCCCGCATATCCTGCGGCAGGAAGATCATTCCGCAGGCATATTGCCCCGGCTTGGGCAGATAAATGCCGATCTCCGCGCACTTCTTGTGCAGGAACTTGTGCGGCATCGACATCAGGATCCCCGCCCCGTCGCCCGAGTCCACTTCGCACCCGCATGCCCCGCGGTGCTCCATGTTCTCCAGCATATGCAGAGCGTTATCCACGATGCTGTGCGCAGCCGCACCCTTCATGTGGCAGATGAAGCCAACACCACATGCATCGTGTTCAAACCGGGGATCGTACAGGCCCTGTGCGGGCGGAAGTCCATGTAGATTCATTGTTCTCACATCCAACACCAGCGCAGCAACGCTCAGACCACAAATTATCGGGCGGCATACTATAGCTAATACGCCTCATTTTGCCAGATCGACCACCAATCTCAACAATCGGCAACGGCGTTGGGCTCGCCCGTTTTTCCGGGCAACCCAGAAATCCAGCCCCATTGAGCGGCAGCGCACCCGTAGCACATGCGCCCTCGCTTGTAGCAATTGCCGCCTCGCGGCAGCGAGTCCTTACTCCGCTGCTGCTCAATGGGGCTCACCGATCTCCACATCACCAGGCCGCCCGGAAAAGCGGGCACGCGATTTCTTAGCCCCAACGGGGCGGCATTCCTAAGCCCAGGGAAAGCGTACTCGCGCAGCCTTGGGTAAGAACCATTCACCCTGAATGAGCCCTGAAAAAGCGACACCTCTTTCAGCACCGTATTCGCTCCAACCACCCGCTGACGCGCAACTTTCATCTGCCCGAAACTCCCCCCATCCCGCCCTAGACGCCTTCGTTCGCACCCTCGGTCTCCGTTTACGCTTTTTGGGGGCAACCAACATACGCACATCTTTGCTTCACATAAGTCTGTACAATGCTCTACGTCATCTGAAACTTGCGACCGACAGGGATGGGGGATGGCCAAACGCGGGATAAATGGAAATGCCAACAGCCCACCATCGGCAAACTGATTGACGACGCCATGGTCGCCATCGGGCCCGGATACGGGGACATCAGATATTGTAGTTGCTTTCCATCGCAGCGGAATGGGCATCTGTATCGGGTGCTTCGATATGTGGAGGGCAACGCCCGCCGGGCGGGTTTGTGTGAGAAGGCCCAGGCGTGGCCGTACGCGAGCCTGTATACTGGCGAACATCAGCCAGAGCACCGCGTGGTGTTGGCCGATTGGCCGGTTCCCCGGCCGGGGAACTGAGCGACTCGGGTCAAGGAATCGAAAGGGGACGTAGCTAGTGGTATTGGGAAGTCAGAGGGAGACATCCTAGCTTATTGACAGCGATGTTGTTGCCTAACTAGGCTCTATCCGCATGGCCAGACAACCGCGCCGTCGCATTGATGGGAGTTCGAACCGGGGCCCAGTTAGCTTTCCGGCGCTACCCGACCTTTGTCCCGCCCCTTCGCACAGCACATCCCTCCCAGCGGCAGAGCTCCGGGGTAAGGGAATTGTCTCCCCTCTCAGTGGGAGACCGCCTGGCGTGAAGGACTGTGGCCCCTTCTAAAAATGCGAAAATGACTTGACCAACCACCACACTCAAGCGTAGAATGCTCTAGAAGGCTGCAATTCCGCGAAATGGCGGCTTTCGGCCGGATTATAGGCCCGCCCGGGTGCTCTTTGAGAAGTGGCTAACCGCATCTGTCACGGCCGAATTAGCTCACCCATTTTCATACCTAACCGATAGGATTCGATGCCCTCGTTTCAGTTTCGAGCTCCGACCTTTCTGAGTTTCCCCCGTTGTTTCGGATTTGGAGCCTCGGATTTCGTGCTTCCGCCGCCGGTGGCGAAACTTGATCGCCTTACCCCCTCAATCGCGCGTAACTCCTTATGCCACAAGCCCCCGCGATACCCCCCACCCCCTCCCGAGAAAACCCGCGCATCTGCCCCATCTCCATCCCTGAGATACCCCGCACCGGGTCGGACAGTATTTGCGCACGCAATCAATGGCCAGCGGCTGTCATGCCGGCGCCGCGTTCATCGTTTCGAGCCTGTTCGGGCTGCCCAGCGCCATGCTGCTGGCGGTTATCGCGGCCTTCCCGCGATCTGTCCCGCACATCGGCCGCGAGGGTTGGCTTTGTCCTGCCGGCCCGGCGCTCTGATGGCTCCGCCTGGGCGTCCCCGTGTTTCCGGGCAACTCAGGAATCCAGCCCCATTGTGCAGCAGCGCCCCCGTGGCACATGCGCCCTCGCTTGTAGCAATTGCCGCCTCGCGGCAGCGAGTCCTTACCCCGCTGCTGCTCAATGGGCGGCCGATCTCCACATCGCCAGGCCGCCCGGAAAAACGCGCACGCCCCTCCGCCTATAGGGCTCCATGTAGAGTTGCATAACGACCTCCTCAGGTTATTGTCTTCTCCAAGCATTAAAAAGGAACATGGACTATGAACAAGATCAAGCGTATCGGAGTGCTGACCGGCGGGGGCGACTGCCCGGGGCTCAATGCGGTGATTCGCGCGGTCGCCAAGACCGCGATGAGCCGTTATGGCATCGAAGTGTGGGGCGTGGCGGACGGGTTTCTGGGGCTGATTGAGAACCGCATGCGGCCGCTGCACTGGCTGGATGTCAGCAATATTCTCACCCTGGGTGGCACCATCCTGGGCACCAGCAACCAAGCCAATCCAGAGGCATTCGCGTACAAACGCCCGGACGGCACGCTGGAGTTTCGCAATGTCACCGATCAGGTGATCGCCAATATCAAGAGCAACGCTCTGGATGCGCTCGTCTGCATCGGCGGCGACGGCACCATGACCGGTGCGGCCAACCTTGTGCGCCACGGCGTGTGCTGCATCGGTGTGCCCAAGACGATCGACAACGACCTGGAATTCTGCGAGCAGACGTTCGGATTCGATACCGCGGTGACCACCGCCACCGAATGTCTGGACAAGATCCACACGACGGCGATGAGCCATCATCGAGTGATGGTGGTCGAGGTGATGGGGCGCAATGCGGGCTGGCTGGCTTTGTCATGCGGCATCGCCAGCGGCAGCGATGTGATCCTGCTGCCGGAGATCCCCTACAGCCTCGACAAGATCTGTGAATATGTCCACAGGCGGAGCCGAAATGGCAAGCGATTCAGCATCGTCTGCGTCAGCGAAGGCGCAAAGGCGATCGACGGCGAACTGATCGTCCAGCGGCGGGTCGAAGCCAGCTCGGATCCGATCCGCCTGGGCGGCATCGCCAGCAAGTTGGCGGCGGATATCGAGAACGAAACGGGGCTCGAATCTCGCGCCACGATTCTGGGCCATATCCAGCGTGGCGGGACACCGTCGCCGGCGGACCGGGTGCTGGCAACGTCGTTCGGGCATCATGCGCTGGAACTGCTGATGGCCGGCGTCTGCGGCAAGGTTGTCGTCTGGCGCGGCGGCCGACTTGATCAGGTGGACATTGAATCGGTCGCCGGCAAGCAGAGGCGGGTGCCGATGGATCATCCGCTGCTCAAGACGGCTCGGGCAGTTGGCAGTTGCATGGGCGACTGACCCAGTCGAGGCGTGCGCATGTCGGACGAAACTTCCGCCGATCGACGGGAAACGGCCGGATTGTGCGACGATGCCGCGGTGGGGACTCCGGGGCGGTGGCATTGGTGTTGTCTTGCGGTGTGACGCCCGCGCTGCTAATCATCGTGGGTAAGCGTGAGGCTATTCGTCAGACGGCGGCTCCTTCTTCTTGGCAATGTACTGGTCGCGCGCTGCGGCATAGCTTTCTGCGTCATCGAAATGTGCGCTATCAGGCGCGGCCGATTCGGCCGGGTGCTCCGCCTCTTTCCGCCACCAGGGCTGGGCGGTGTCGCACATGTCTTGATGTATTTTTTTTAGCAGCGGAACGCACCAGCCGCAGCCGGTGCCGGCCGAGAGGCATTCGGAGATCTGCGATGGATACCGCGGCTTCTCGATCCGACAGAACGACTCGATCTTCCGCATCGAGACGTGGAAGCAGTAGCAGACGGTATCGTCGGGTTTCAACGGCATACGCTGATCATAGCGTGGTGGACGGGAAGTCCCCAGAAACGTTGATCTGTCAGTTGTGCCTCGCAGGCATCGCGGCAGCGGCACAGCGGGGCCCTATGGCG
>JBBQTU010000111.1:0-13384 GCA_038213005.1 Tepidisphaerales bacterium
CCGAGATCGTTCAGTCTCGCGTTGCAACGCCAAGGCGCTTAAGCCCGATTGGACACTACATTGGGCCAACGAAGTTGAATTCGGGTGGGACAAGACCACTAACAAGTAGCCGACGCTGGTTGTACCTGATGCTTGAACGGAAAGGGTGTTGCAGTGCATACGACTAATGGTGACATGAGGATTCGGATTGAGCCCGACGAGATGGCACGCGAGCGTCTGCGAGCGTTTTGGAATGGATCGAGCCTGGGGCGCCCGGCCCTGCACATTACCGTGCGGAACAAGGATGCCATTTCCAGACCTTATCCGTGGCCTGAGAGTAAGGAGCAGTTGAAGGCATTGCAGTTGTCCCCCGCGTTTCATGCGGAAATGGCCCGGCGACAACTCTCAAACTGCTGGCATCTTGCTGAGGCTTTCCCCGCAGCGACTGTGATATACGGATCCAACCTGGCATTGTTGCCGGTTCTGACCGGCGGCGACTACGAGGTGCATGGAAACGTATGGATTCAAGAGTTCCGCGAGGTATTGGACCGGCCTTTGCCTTGTTTCGATCCGGGGCATCCCGCTATCACCGGGTTGGTTTGTTGCCTGGAGCAGGTGGCATCCGTCACAGGAACAAGCGGGTTTGTAAATCCTCCGATACTGGGATTGGATGCATTGACGTGCCTGTCGCTGTTTCGTTCGCCGGAGCAGTTGTGCATCGACATGCTGGAACGAGGCGATGATGTCAAAGCATGGTGTGCGGCGGCGACGGAAGTGAATATGGCGGTCTGCGCACTATTCTATGAGACCGTTCGGAAACTGGGTTATGGAAACTGCTCATCATGGCTCAGCACGATGGCTGAGGGCCGATTTGAAGCCGTGCAGTGTGACTTTGCTGTAATGATATCGCCAGAACTATTTGGTGAGTTTGTCATACCTGACCTGGAGCGTTTCTGTCGCGTACTGGATTACTCTCTGTATCACCTTGACGGAGTGGAGCAACTGCGGTTTCTTCCCCAGCTCGCCCAATTGCCGAGACTCAACGGGATTCAGTGGAATCCTCAGCCTGGGCAGAAGTCCGCGTTGCGTTGGATAGATGCGTTTAGGGAGATTCGCCGACACGGACTGTGTCTGCAGTTCAACCAGGGCGAGGTGGAAAGCGTGGATGAGGCGGTTCTTATCGTCAAGGAACTGGGACCGGATGGACTGATGATTGGCTTGCCTGTATTTGATACGGTAGATGAAGCAACGGATGCGATCCGTCGGATCGAGCAAGCCTGCTGATAATTCGTGGTTGTTGCCAGATCAGATAAAAGCGGCTCTTCGCAGAACCCGCTGATGGCTGCCAGACTGACAGGCTCGGAGCCGCGATATTTCGCTCAGAACACGCTTCTCAAGGTATCGTGGGCAGCTTATCAGCGGGTTCCGCGGAGAGTTGGAACCTGGACGCAGTTAGGTTTCCGGCACTCGCCAAGGTGAGGGAATCGTCCAAGAGGCCTGGGGTGAGGACTGTCGACCCTTCTAAACTCCGAAAATAGACTTGAACAACGATTATGGGTTTTCGAGGCGGTACTCCCGCATTGAAAACCCTGTTGGACTGAATAGTTGTCCCCGTGGGAAGTACAATACGCTGTTTGTCGACACCCAGGCGGCGATGGACAAGAGCCTTGGGCACTACTATGCGGCCACCCTGGCGTGGGATCGTGTACACCCCACCAGCATTGGACACATGGTGCTGGCCAAGGCGTTCGTTGATGCCCTTGGGTTCCAGTGGAACCGGTAAGAATCCACGGCCATAGGCCGTGGGTTTAGATGCCAGCTAACCGCTCGCCGCTGCTGCGCCAATTATCGGGCTGTGTCGAAAAGCCCCCGATAGCGTCACGATGGGACGGCAGGGGCCCGGACGACAAGACTGGCGGGAGCCGGGCCGCCTGGCAGGCCGGTGAGATGACTGGCGCCTGCGGTGATGCGGTCCAGCCAGTTGAAGCCCACAAAGAGAATCAGCAGCATGATGGCGCACGCAAGTGCAAGCCCCCCACCGCTTGAGGGAACTTCGATGGCCGGCTCGTCAGAGTTTTCCAGGTACATCGCCCTGACGACGCGGGCATAGTAGTAAAGGCTCAAGACGGTATTCACGCCGATCACGGCGACGAGCGTCCACCACCAGCCGCCGTTTGCGCCCAGGCGAGACATCAGATTCCACTTGGCGAGGAAGCCGGCGAACGGCGGAAGGCCCACAAGACTGAAAAGGCACACGGCAAGGCTTGCGGCCACCAGCGGGGCGCGCCGGCCCATGCCCTTGTAGCTGTGCAGTTCCTCGCTGCCGGTGGCTCGCAGGATCAGCCCCGCGGCGGTGAACGCCCCCAGATTCATGAACAGGTAGACGACCAGATAGAGGAGGATGGCCTGGACGACGACGTTTTCGCCGCCGTCGCTGATGATCGGGGCCCGGCCGGAGATCAGCAGCGACAACCCGCAGAGCATGTACCCCGCGTGCGAGATCGAACTGTAGGCCAGCAGTCGCTTGATATTGGTCTGTGTGTACGCCGCGGTGTTGCCCAGGGTGCAGGTCAGCGCGCCCAGGACGCCCAAGGTGACCGACGGGACCATCATCGAGATGGTTCCGTGAGCGACGTAGCCCATCGCGTCGGCCAGCACCATGCACAGCCGAAGCAGCAGGATCAGGGCCGCACCTTTGGAGGCCACCGACAGAAACGCACTGATCTCCATGCTGGCCCCTTCAAAGACGTCGGGGCACCAGAAGTGGAAAGGAACGGCCGAGATCTTGAAGCCAAGCCCCACCAGAACGGCCACCATCGATACCATTAGCAGGGGCATCGAACCCGCCCGGGTAGCGATCTGCTGTGCGATGCCGCCGGGACCATCAAACTGCAGTGTGCCGTATTGCCCGTAAAGCATGCTCAACCCATAGATCATGACCGCGCTGGAGGCGGCTCCGAACAGCACATATTTCAGCGCGGCCTCAGCCCCGAGTCGATGGGTCTTGCGGAAGCCCGCCAGCACATAGCTCGGAAGGCTGGCGAGTTCCACCGCAATCACCAGCATCAGCAGGTTGGCGGTCGAGCCCATCAAGGCCATGCCGGTAGTGGCCGACAGCAGCAGCGTGAAAAACTCCGCGCCATCCCCCTCGTGCATGGTCTTGCGCGTGGTGCTGAACCACATCACGACGATGCCCATCACGAACACCAGCAGGATCACCTTCCAGAATACGGCCATCATGTCGCTCAGCAGCAGCCCGCGGAATGCGGTGCCCAGCGGCTCACCGCCAAGGCTGAGCGTCGCGAGCAGTGCCGCCATCAGGCCGGCGATCGTCACTGCGCCGCTGACCATGTTGGAACGGCGGATGAAAAACGGCACCATCAGCACCGCGACAATCGTGGCGATGAGGCACCCCTCGGCCGCGAACGGTCGAAGCTCCAACCACGACGGGATGAACGGCAAACCGATCATTCTCAAATCCTGAACAGTTGGAAGAACGCACTGACCGTCGTTTCGGTGAACACGAAGAAGCTCAGCGTGGGTATCACGCCCAGCACGATCGCCATCACCACTAGCGGCGTGAGAATCGTAAGCTCTCGCTTGTTTACATCAGGGAAGGCTGCGTACTCGGCTTTCTCAGGCCCAAAGAAGACGCGCTGGATGGTCCAGAGCATATAGCCGGCGGTCCAGATCACGCCCGTCGCCGCGATCGCCGCCAGCACGTAGACCGCAAAGAGATAGCTGGAAAGCGCGGCCGGGCTGATGGCGGCGAAGTGGTCGTAGAGGATTGTGTTGGGCTTGGCCGCCTGAAACGCACCCAGCAGCACCATCACCTCGCCGATGAACCCGCACAGCCCTGGCAGGCCAAGGTTGGCGAACATCGCAACGATGGAGAATCCGGTGTAGGCCGGCATGGTGGTGGCAAGTCCGCCGAAGCGGTTGAGGTCACGGTGGTGAGCCCTTTCGTATACCACGCCGACGATAAAGAACATTGCCGCGCTGGTGATGCCGTGAGCCACCATCATGAACAGGGCGCCGTTGACGGCGGCCGGGGTCATCACCGCTGCGCCCAGGGTCACCAGACCCATGTGCGAGACCGAAGAATACGCCACCAGTTTCTTAAAGTCGGTCTGGGCCATGGCGCACAGCGCGCCATAGACGATGCTGACCACGCCAATGATCGCAACCAGCAGCCACAGGGTCTGGGCCGCGTGGGGGAACAGCGGGTAGGCGATTCGGAAGATGCCGTAGCCACCCATTTTCAGCAGCAGTGCCGCCAGGATCATGGAAATCGGTGTCGGAGCCTCAACGTGAGCATCAGGCAACCAGGTGTGCAGCGGAACGGCGGGCACCTTGATCAGGAAGCCCAGCATGGCCAAGAGGAAGAAGATGGTGCCGACACCAATATGAGTGGCGTCGCCGACGAAGCCGGCGCTCGCACCCAGCCGCTGCTGGATCTGCGGGCCGGCCATCGCGATCAGGTCAAACGAGCCGGTGTAAAGATACATCCCGATCAGCACGATCAGCAGGCCCACCGAGCCGACCAGGGTATACAGGAAGAACTTGATGGCCGCGTATTCCTTCCGCGGGCCGCCCCAGATGCCAATCAGGAAATACATCGGCAGCAGGGAAAGTTCGAAGAATACGTAGAACAGGAAAAAGTCCAGCGAAAGAAAGACGCCCAGTATCCCGGTCTGCAACAGCAGGAACAGGGCGAAATAACCCTTGACGCCCTTGGAGATATTCCATGAAGCCAGGCACGCCAGCACGCAGACGAAGGTCGAGAGAATCACCAGCGGAAACGAAAGTCCGTCGATGCCCACGAGATACTGAATGTTGAAGGCCGGAATCCAATCAACCCGCTGCACCATCTGCACCACGCCGCCCCTGAGGGCGCCACCCTCCATCACCGCATAGTCGTAGCCCTGAAGCTGCGTCCCCCACTGGAACGTGGCGAACAGGAGCAGCGATACCGCAAACGTGATGATCGTGGTCGCCAGAGCCGTCCAGCGGATGGCGTTGCGGTCCTTCTGGACCAGCACCGCCACCATGCCGACCAGCGGCAGGAAGATCAGGATCGTCAGGAGATAGTTGTATAGAAATTCCATATTAGCGAGCTCACTTCATCAGCATCACCATCGCCAGAACCAGCCCGCAGGCCAGCGCCAGCATCAGCATCGTCACGTAAGAGCGAATCTGACCGGTCTGCACGGAACGGCCCAGCAAGCCGATACTGCCGGCCACTTTGCCAGCCCCCGCAACCGCACCGTCCACCACGTACTTGTCCACAATACCAACGACAAAGCACGCCCCGCGCACAAGACTGCCGGCGCCGTTAACCAGCCCATCAATGACATACTTGTCAAACAGCCCGCACACTACCGCCACTTGCCGCGTCCCGCTGACAAACACCACATCATACATATGGTCGATGTACATGCCGTTGTAGAGCCAGGTGTGGATGGCCTTCAGCGGCCAGATCGCCACGATGCGATTGGCGATGCGATAGCCCGGCAGGTAGAGCACCAAGCCAAGCCCGATGCCGATGCCGAAGGCCCAGAAGACATAATGCTCGACCAGTTTCTCGCCGTGCTCCAGAGCCTGCTCAGTGGCGATCTCCTCCGTCGACGGGGCAGTTCCCGCCTCGCTGGCATGCCCTGCGGCGGGCCGCACCTCTCCGGTCGGCTCCGACAGATCGAGATCAGCCTCGCCCGGCAGGCGATTCTGAAATGCGCTTCTGAAGCCCAAGAACTCTTTCACCCTATTGGCATCCGCGTAGGCTTGCGTTTCCTGGATCGTATTGCGGAGCATCGATTGGATCAGTATCTTGCCGCCAAAGAAGCTGAACGCAGCCAGGATGATCAGCGGGACATACAGAATCGGCAACTCGTGGGCGTGGTCGTGCAGGTGATGATTTCGCGGCTTGCCCAGAAACGTCAGCGTCCAGCACCGCGTCATATAGAATGCCGTGATGTAGGCAATGGCAGCGGGGATGACGAAGTACGCCCAGTACCAACTTGAGTGGCCGGCCCCGACCTGCAGTGTCGCGAAGGCCGCGGCGTGCTGCAGAATAGTGTCCTTACTGTAATAGCCCGACAGCAGCGGCGTTCCCGCAATCGCCAGCACCGCGATGGCGAACGTAACGCCAGTGAACGGGATTTTCTTTATCAATCCGCCGTACTGCGGCATCTCCTGCTCGTGGTGGGCGGCATGGATCACCGAGCCCGAACCCAGGAACAGCAGCGCCTTGAAGAACGCGTGCGTGATCAGGTGGAACAGCGCGCCCATCCAACTCCCCACGCCCATCGCCAGCATCATGTAGCCAAGCTGCGAGACGGTCGAGTAAGCCAGCACCTTCTTGATGTCACTCTGCGCCAGCGCGATCAGCGACGCCATCGCCAGGGTGATCAACCCCACCGTGGCGATCACCAGTCGCGTCTCAGGCGTCAGGATCGGGAACAGGCGGCCAACCAGATACACGCCGGCCGCCACCATCGTCGCGGCATGGATCAGTGCCGACACGGGAGTCGGTCCTTCCATCGCATCCGGCAGCCAGACGTGCAGGGGGAACTGGGCGCTCTTACCCACCGCGCCACAGAACAGGCCAATGCCCATCACGGTAAGGGCCGTGGTGCCGAAGATAACCCCACCGCCAAGGTCCACCGCCAGGCCCTGGCTTGCCGGCGAAAGCTTCATCCACAAGTCGGGCAGTGTTGAGTTGCCCATGTAGTAGAACAGCACGCCAAAGCCGATCAGAAAGCCAAAGTCGCCGACACGGTTAGCGACAAACGCCTTGATTGCTGCGTTGGATGCACTCTTTTTCTCATACCAGAAACCGATCAGCAGGTACGAGCACAGCCCCACCAGTTCCCAAAATATGAACAACTGCAGAATCGTCCCGCCCAGCAGCAGCCCCAGCATCGAGAAACAGAACAGCCCCAGGTAGGTGAAAAATCGCGGGAATCGCGAATCCTCGTGCATGTAGCCAATGCTGAACACATGCACCACCGCCGACACCATCGTCACCATCAGGAACATGGCGATCGTGAGGCTGTCGACATAGATCCCGACCTCCAGATAATGCGGGACCGTGGTGCCCAGTCTATCCAGAGCGGATGTCCAGGTCGGAATCCACGGTGTCATGATGCTGATGGGCCCTTTGCCGGCGCCCCAGGGTTGCCCCCTCAGCGTGCCGGTGCCAAGCCACGTGAGCATCGCCGCGATCGACAGTCCGAAACTCGCGGTGATGGCCGTAAACGCCCCCCATCCCGCAAGCGGATTGCCGATGCGCTTGCCCCAGAACAGCAGCACGCCAAATGAGGCGAGCGGCAGCAGGGTCGCGATCAAAAGCAGTAATGCCGGTGTCGGCATCGTTCATTCACCCTTTCAAGGAATCGCCACGTTCAACATCGACGGTTGCGAAGTTGTTATAAAAGTTCAGGAAAATCGACAGCGCCACCGCCGCCTCGGCCGCCGCCAGCACAATCACAAATAACGCAAACACCTGACCGTCCAGCCGAATTGCATCGCCCGTTCCGCCATGCGAAAACCGATTGAACGCGACAAGGTTCACATTTGCCGCGTTGAGCACCAACTCCACGCCGATCAGAATCCCGATCGCGTTGCGTTTAAGCAGAATGGTGACGATGCCGCACACGAACAGCACGGCCGCCACAATCAGATAGTGTTCCAGTCCTACGGCCATATCAGTTCCCCTCGCCTTTCCGGCGAGCCTTGGCCAGATACGCCGCGCCGATCATCACCGCCAGCAGCAGCACGCTGATGATCTCAAACGGCACCAGGTAGTCGCCCAGCAGCGCCTCGCCCAGTTTGCCCACGGCATACGACCCGCTCTGCGTCTCCGGCCCATTGCCGGACAGCGTCGATCGCACAATCGCCGTCACCAGCGATGCCAGAAGTAGCAGCCCAATGCTAGTCGCCACCACAACTTCGATCCGCCTCGGGCTGTACAGCTTTGCGGTAGAGGGATTCGTCAGCATCACACCGAAGACAATCAGGATCAGCGTGCCGCCGGCATAAACCACCAATTGCACGGCCGCCAAAAACTCCGCATTCAGACAAAAATACAACCCGCCGACGCCAACGAGGGTGAACAGCAGCGCCAGCGCCATCCGCACGATGCTGCGCGAGCTTGCCACCCAGATCGCCGAGCCCACGACGATGGCAGCGCACATGTAAAATAGCACGGCACTTGCCGTCTCAGTCTGGGTCGTATTGTCTGCCAGAAAACCCATCATGACTCAGGCTCCCACCCTCTGGCGAGGCTCAATCGGCGCCGCCTCACTCAGACGCTGGACCACCGAATGCCGCGTCACCCACGCATATCCGATCCACCCGAGCACCATGCTCACGACCGTCAGCCCCACAAGGCTAAGCACAATCTGCGTAACCATGGTGGCCGCAAAACCGCCCGTCCACCAGCTCGCCAGGTCCCACGGCTGATAGTCCTTCCAGGGCAGACCCACGCGCTCACGCACCAGCAGTTGCCACACCGCCCCGCCCAGCAGCAGCACGCACGTGATCGGCAGCAGCACCTTCACGCACGCGTAAAGCACTTGGTCAATTCGCGGCCGAGGCAGCGTCCACCGCAGCCACATCTGTATGAATACGATCACGCAGGCCTTGGCGACAAAAATGGCCGCGCCAACAGCATTCAATGCCACCAGCCCGGCCGAAAACCCTGATGCCATCCATTTTCCGTGCAGATAACCAATCAGCCCGAACGGATCATTCCAGCCGCCCAGGAACAGCGCCGCCTGGATCCCGCCAACGGCAAACATCGCCGAATACTCAGCAAAGAAGAAGAACGACCACCGCATCCCGCTATATTCTGTATGAAAACCGGCCACCAGCTCCGATTCGGACTCCGGCAGATCAAACGGCGCCCGCTTGTTCGACGCCAGGGATGCCACGAAATACACGCAGCAGGCTAGAAACACGAACGGATTGCGGAATACCAGCCACGTGTGCAGCCCGCCCGACTGGATATTCCCCAGTTGAACCAGGTTCAGCGTCCCGGCCGTCATCACCGCCACCACGATCGACATCCCCAGCGGAATCTCGTATGAAACCATCTGGCAGACTTCTCGCATCGCGCCGTACACGGCCCACTTGTTGTTGCTGCCCCAGCCGGCCAGGATCACACCCATGATCTCCAGCGTCAGCACCGCCAAGAGCCAGAAAAGCCCCGCACCCAGAGCTGGTTCAAACGTCCAGTCCGGGCCAAACGGCAACGCCATGTACGCGACAAACACTGGCACAAACGCCATGTAAGGCGCCAGGCGAAACAGCAGCCCGTCCGCCACCCCCGGCCGCAAATCCTCTTTCACAAACAGTTTCAGCCCATCCGCCAGCGACTGCAAAATTCCGATAGGGCCAACGCGGTTAGGACCAAACCGGCACTGCATGTGCCCGGCGACCTTGCGCTCGCCCCAGATCGCCAGCATCGCAAACACCGAAATAAACGGGGTAATCCCGACGAAAATCACCGCCACCGACCAGATGACCCGCCCCAGCAGCGACGGATGATCGCCCAGCACAAGCCCTTCCATCAGCGTGGGTGAGGCTTGCGACAATGTAAACACAAGGCTGTGCATATCTTGCAGATAAAAAATGGCCGGTAAAAACCGGCCTCAACGCCTCGCGTTCTTCAGTCACGCTCCGCGAAACGTGTCGAAGTTGTACTGATGCCCCTTGCGGGTGTCAAGCAATAACCGTCGCCTCCGTTGGTTGCAGTGCCCCCCAATGTTGCTCCGCCCACGCACCCGCGCCCTGAGAACATGACAATCACATCATCAAAGCTCGAACGCCTCGGGCGTTGAGCCGAATCCAGCGGCCGCCACCTGTCCTGTATCTGTCAAATCCCGAATCTCAAGTTTCAGATTCCCCGTCCTCTCCCGCATCACTGGACGACCCCGATCCTCACCGCCCTCTCATACCACAACCCACAAAGCAATTGCAGTCATAGTGCCGCCGGTGCCCCACCGGCGGACCCCCCCCCCAGGCACTCGCCCGCCCCTTTGACACGCTCCCATCTACGGTAGACTTACGTGTGACCCGAGCGGCAAGATGCGCACATGTTTCACGGGTGGGGGGAGGGGGTCGGGAGAGCAGTGCCGATAAGGACTTACGTGCGGTTGAGGGGGGAAGATGCGCAAGTTTAGGGCCGGGTCAGTCATTAGTCATAAGTCATCAGCGAGAACGGAAGTTGTTGATTGGTGATTGGTGATTGAGAGCATAATCACACCTGTTAGGTATTTACATCAGAGGGCCACTTCGGACCTGGCTGATGCGAGGGTCAGCGGTTAATGTCCGGATATTCACTTTTCAAAGAGCACCACGGTCGGCGCCAACGCTGGGCGCCGCGGCTAATGGATAGAAGTATACGATAGGGAGATGGACGGGTCAAGGCCAATCTGAAGCATGTGCCGTTTTCGTGCGGATGCCCCGCCCGGTGGATTGGATGGATCGGGTGGATGCGGTGAAACGCAGGGGCCTGGAGTGGACGATGCGGGACTGGGGCCGGCCCAAAGGCAAGGCAACGGAAGGAGCGTTGAGGCATGGGCAGTCAATGGGGGATGTCCCCAATACTGTTCGGCACATCGTTTGACATCAGGGAGAACTCTGCGACGCAAGGGGAGTTTACAGTGTCGAGGGAGACGGCTGAGAGGACTCACGGGGCATGGATGCCGCAGCGGCCAGCGTCGGCGTGCTCGCAGCGCGCAGCGTCAACCGCCACGCGATCAGGCCCAAAGGGGGAACCCGGCGTGCTTAGGCTTTTGTTTTTTCATAATTCATAATTCATCATTTCCTCCCTCTCGCCTTGGCAGTTTCACCGGGCTCGCCAAATTGCTCCCCCGCCCCCACGCCGGTAACATGGAACGCTTCGATGAGCAAAACCCTCTTCTGGTATCTGTTTCGCGACCTGATCAAGGTCTTCCTGCTGGCAACGCTCGTGCTCGCCAGCATCATGAGCTTCGGCGGGCTCCTGCGCCCACTCACCCAGCATGGTCTGGATCTCTGGCAGGTCCTTCAGATGGTCATGTACCTGATGCCTGCCATGATGACCTACTCCATCCCGATCGCCTCGCTGTTCGCCGCGACGATCGTCTATGGCCGCCTCACCGCCGACAACGAACTCACCGCCTGCCGGGCCGCCGGACTCAGCTATCTTTCGATGGCCCTGCCCGCCGTCGCCATGGGTCTGGTCATCTCGGTGGGCAGCCTGTTCTTCCTGTCCTACATGGTCCCCCACTATTCCCTCAGCGTGCAGCGGGTGATCTACGCCAACGTCGCCAAATACATCGCCAACGACATCGAGCGCTCCCACGAACTGCAGCTCTTGCGCCGCTCCGGCCCCAAGATTTACGCCCAGTCCGCCTACGTTCCGCCCGCCCAGGAAGGCGATGTGCAGACGGTGATATTGATCGGCCCCACCATCGTCAACGAGGACAAGAGCCGCCCCGGCATCCCCACCAGTTTCTCGATGGCCCGCCAGGCGACCCTGCGCATTCGCCAGCGCCCCGGGGATCAGATGCTATTCGATGCCCAGCTCGATGGGGGCGTCACCTTCGGCCGGCGCGGCACCGCACGCCCCCGCGGGGGCCTTGAGCAGACCCACATCGGTCCCATCCCCGTCCCCTCGCCGATCACCGAGAACGTCAAGTTCATGAATATCGACCGCCTGCAGCAGCAGGCCGCCTCCCCGGAAACCTCCGAGCGGGTTGCCAAGCCGCTCGCATTGTTCATCGCCAGCGAACAGGAAGATATCTTCCTGCGCAGCGTCCAGGCTCGCCTTGTCGCCGACGGAAAGATCACCTTCCAGTCAGAACACGAAAGCTATGAAGTGATCGTGCCCGGACTCCGCATGGCCCTTGCCACCGGCGAGCTCACCGTCTCGGCCGGCCTGCGATCCAACAAGTTCATCCGCGTCATCCGCCGCCCGGCCGATGGCCCACCCGACCTCACCGCCGATGCCAAGATGATGACCCTGCGAGTTCATGCCGACAACATCGACAATCGCCTGCGGCTTCTGCTTGATCTCCAGACGCCCATCTCATCCGGCAACTCCGTCCCACCCGTCCGCGTGCAGATATCCAACGACGTTCTTGAAAAGCCCGAGCACGCCATGCCGGCCCTGAGCATTCCCATGCCACCGGATCTTCAGCTCCTGCGCCAGCGAACCGCCGATCAATACCTCAATTCCAACTACCTGCCCGAGATGCGTATGGAACTGGAACGTCAGATGATTCGCGTGCACAACGACGCCGTCGCCGAAATGCACAGCAGGGCCTCGTTCGCGCTCTCCTGCCTGGTCCTGGTGGTCATGGGCTGCTGCATGGGAATGATCTTCCGCAGCGGCGATTTCCTCACCGCCTTCGCCGTGTGCGTGATACCGGCCCTTGCCACGATCACCCTGGTCGTCGCCGGCCAGCAACTCGCCACCGACCTCCCGGACAATATCTCCCACGGATTCCGCAACCCCCTGCCGTTGGCCCTCTCCATGATCTGGACCGGCAACGCCCTCATCGGCATCATCGCCCTGGGCGTCATGCGCCGCCTGCATCGACACTAACCCTTCACACATCCATGGACACCCCCGAAAAACCACTCGTCCAGATCTACACCGACGGCGCCTGCTCACCCAACCCCGGCACCGGCGGCTGGGGCGCCATCCTCGTCTCGCCCGATCATCCGGGTAAACAGCGTGAAGTCTCCGGCGCCGAGCCCGACACCACCAACAACCGCATGGAGCTCACCGCCGCCGTCCGGGCGCTGGACACCCTCAAGCGAACCTGCCGCGTCCAGCTCACCACCGACTCCCAATACGTCCAGAAGGCCTTCACCGAGGGCTGGCTCGTCCGCTGGCAACGCAACGGCTGGAAGACTGCCAGCAAGCAGCCCGTCGCCAACGCCGACCTCTGGCGCGACCTCGTCCGACTCACCCAGCTCCACGAAGTCTCCTGGCACTGGGTCCGCGGCCACAATGAGCACCCCCTCAACACCCGCTGCGACGAACTCGCCGTCGCCGCCCGCGTCCAACTCGCCGGTCAGCAAGGCCAGCAGTAAGGACTAGTGTACTGCGTCGCACTGATGCCAACTTGAAATCGGGGTGGCATGGCCAGATCGGTACTCCGAGATGGCCATGATGTCCGCCCCTTGCTCATTCCGGAGTACCGGCCTGAGCATGCCACCCATGTTGATGGACTTCGGCCGCAGCACACTAAAAACGGAACGGTCCCCAACGCGCCGGGCAGACTTTCGATTCGGCCGGCAGATCGGAAACCGTCTGGCTGCCCTGGTCATAATAGTAATAGCGGGCAATGTTTCGGCTACCTGAGGGATCCGAGAAGATCACTCCTACATCTCCGAGCAGCGTGCCGGT
>JBBQTU010000112.1:0-13226 GCA_038213005.1 Tepidisphaerales bacterium
ACTGCGACTCATGCCTGCTCCGCCGACGCGGGTTTGACGAAGCGGGCGTCGCCGACCCAACCCGATACGCCTGATCGCCAAGCTGTGGACGCGTGAACATTAAACGGACGAGCAGAAGCCTCTGCCGCACGACGCACCGCCGCACCGCTCGGGCTCCCCTTCGCACGTCAGACATGTGCGCCACGTGGAGCACGTCTGCGACGTGCTGCTGCTCTCTCCGCTAACTCCTGTACAAACTCTGCTCTTGCACGATGGGAACCAAGCCTATCGCGCAGCCAGCCTTTCGGCGATGATGCAGACTCCAGTCCGTAGGGTGGGTCGGTATGCCCCGACCCACCTTGGCCAGAAACGCCTCGCAAAGGTGGGTTCGAGTACGTACCCACTACGCACTGCGTGTGGACGCGGCCAGTGGGCCTCGATAAGCACGTGCGAAGTACCGCTGTGCGGGTCGAGGATGATCAGTCCGTAGGGTGGGTCGGTATGCCCCGACCCACCTTGGCCAGACACGCCTCGCAAAGGTCGGTTCGAGTACGTACCCACCTGCCCGCTGAGACTCCAACCTATCACGGCTTCTTGATGTATTTGGAGACTTCGTCGCCGAAACTACTAATTTCGTAGTCCATCGAAACCCAGTTAGCGCCTTGTGAAAATGAGGCGACCGCGAGGACCCGCTCTGTGGCCAGGTCAATAAAGCGAGCATTGAAGAACGAGAACCCTTCCATGACGGCATCGCGGCGTGCCTGGTAGGCGACGGAGACGACCAGTGCGGTTGGAAAATATACGTTCAGTTGTGAAGTGGACTTCGAGACGGTCGTCCCCTCCTTTGCCGCGGTGGATTGCTTTGATTCCGTAGCCTTTTTCGCCACCTCAAACGGAACTACATTCAACCCCAACTCAATGAGCTTGGCTTCCACCCGTCCCTGCACACCAGCATAGTCATTCTGGACCACGACTGTTACCGGAGTATCTGCGGACAGTGCGAATTCCTTCGTCTGTGATACTCGCATCGGACTAACACACCCTGGCAGAATCAGGAATGCCAACACCGAGATGCCGAGGGCCATCAGCATCTTGGCTGTGCCAGTGTCTTCATCGACTCCCGAAACACGGAACATGCGCATGACGTTCAGCTCCTTCCAAAGGCTTGGCGGCCCGGCTGGCCGTCATTCTAGATTTGATCGCGAACGCGGGTTCCCTTTCACCACTGCAATTGTACCATGCTCAGCCGGGAAAATGATCCGGGACGCCGCAAGTTCTATGATTCCACCTCGCTCGTCTCCCGTTTCGGACGGCCTTCCCGGCCGCTTGTGTGTTCGAGCCCCAGTTGGCTCACCAGCTTCATTGTCCAGGCATCGCCGCCGAACGGGCGGCTCGTCTCAAGGCTCAATCGCCAGGCGCCACGCTCTTTGGGCGTCAGGACGGCGTTTACACGCTGGAGCCACTCCGTTGGCCGCCCGGTGCGCCAGGGGCTGAGGATCGACTTCTGCTCGGGCGTCCCGTGTGACCGCACCCAGAGGCTGCTCCAGCGATAGTCCTCGGCGCGGGCAACCACTTTGGCCGGCGCACTCTGCTTCCTCTGCTTGCTCCTGTTCAACCCTGGTTTGAGCCCAGGTCCCAGCGCGGCCGCTCCTTCTTGCCCGTTACCGCATCCGCCCCATCCATCCAATCCGCCGGGCGGGACGTCCGCCCGAAAATTGGCACATGCCTCAGATTGGACTTGACCCGCCAATCTCCCTATCTTATACTTACACAAGTTGTCCGTATCGCCCAGCGTGTGCATCGGCCAAGGTGCTCTTTGAAAAGTGAATATCCGGCCATTAACCGCCGACAATCGCATCAGGCAGGTCCGCTATTGGATTTCAGATATCATACCTAACAGGTGTTATTATGCTCTGGGACGCGCGCTGCGTTCGCAGTTTACCCGCCGCTGCCTGCCCGCCGTGGCGGGTCGGAGACCTCGCCTGGGCGGGGCGGGCTCTACGCTCTACGCTTTACGCTCGTCTCCACCCGTCCCGTCTCGATTCAACTTACGTCAAATTGCCTCGGCGACACCAAACTCGCGCACCTTGCCCCCTCGCTCGTACGTAAGTCCTTATCAACACTGCTCTCCCGACCCCCTCCCCCCACCCCTGACAAACGCGCGCGTCTGGCCCATCAGGTCGCACATAAGTCTATCGAAGATGGGAGCAATACGGGCAAGTGCCGCCGGTGCCCTCACCGACGGATCCCGGCCCATGCCCAGGACCGCCAGCGCCGGGGCACCTCATCGGTGGCGAATATCGTCGCCCGGATTTCCGGGCCGCTGCCAACGCGTCGGGCAGCAGCCCCCACTTACTGGCACCGCGTCCACCCTCAAGGTAGAACAGACTCATCATGGCAAACACCCCGCCCGCCTCCACCATCCGCAAGGCAGTCATCCCGGCCGCCGGCTTCGGCACGCGCATGCTCCCGGCCGCCAAGGCCATCCCCAAGGAAATGCTCCCGGTCCTGGATCGGCCCACCATCCAATATGTCGTGCAGGAAGCGGCCGACGCCGGCGTCACGGACGTACTGCTCATCACCTCACGCGACAAGAAGGCGATCGAGGACCACTTCGACCGCGCCGCGGAGCTGGAAGCCCGCCTCGCGGCCAATGGCAAGCAGTCGCTCCTTGCAGGCCTTGGGGAGCTAGCCCGCCGCGTGAAAGTTCATTCAACCCGGCAACCCGAGCAGCGCGGCCTCGGCGACGCCGTCGCCCAGGCCCGATGGCATGTCGGCGATGAGCCCTTCGCCTGCATGCTTGGCGACACCATCTTCAGCGGCGATGAACTGCCGCTGGCGCAGATGGCACGTGCCTATGAAAAGTATCGAACCCCGATCATCGCCCTAGAGGAAGTGCCGCTGGAGAAAGTCTCACGCTACGGCATCGTCGGCGGCGACCCGGTCGAGCCCGGCGTACTCCGCGTTCGCACGCTGGTCGAGAAGCCCAGCCCCGCAGACGCCCCCAGCCGATTTGCCATCTGTGCCCGTTACATTCTGACGCCCGACATTTTCCACTGCCTCGACCAAACCGCCCCCGGCCAAGGCGGCGAGATCCAACTGACCGACGCCCTCAAACTCCTCTGCCAGCGTCAGCCCATGCATGGCGTCGTCCTCACCGCCAGACGTCACGACATCGGCAACCCAACCGACTGGCTCAAGACCAACCTGATCTTTGCCCGCCGGGATGAAGCGATGTGGAAGCAGATCCAGCCGCTGCTTCAGGAGTTGATGCATGAGCCAGCGTGAGCCCGCCAGTCCGATCCGCACCGTGGTCGTCGGCTACGGCTATGCCGGCCGGCATATCCACGTGCCGCTGGTGCGCCTTGAACCGGCGCTTCAGTTGCACGGCGTCTGCTCGGGCGATCCCGCCAAGCGCGACACCATCGCCTCGCAACTGGGCTGCCGGACGTATGCCGGCTTCGACGAGGTCATCGCCGACCCCGCGGTGGACCTTGTGGTCCTGGCGACCCCCAACGCGCTACACGCCCCCCAGGCGATCGCGGCGATGTCCGCGGGCAAGCATGTCGTGGTCGACAAGCCCATGTGCCTCACCGTCGCCGAAGCGGACCAGATGATCGACGCAGCGAGGCAAACCGCGCGGGTGCTGCGAGTCTTTCACAACCGCCGCCTTGATGGCGATTTTCTCACGTTACGCAGCCTGATCGACCAGGGCGAACTCGGACGCATCCGATGGATGGAACTCTCGTGGCAGAAATATGGCCTGCCACGCACCTGGCGTCAGGTCGCCAGCGTCGGCGGCGGGCGGCTCTATGACCTGGGCTCGCACCTGATCGACCAGGCCCTGATCCTGGGCGCCAGCCCGGTCAAGAGCGTCTACTGCCGCCAGCTTCGCGAGTTTGAAGGCCGCGACATCGAAAGCCATTCGATGCTGACGATGGTTTTCGCCGACGGAGCCACCGCCATCATCGACACCACCTGCGCCAGCCGAATCCCCAAGCCTCGCTACATGCTGGTCGGCGACAAGGCGACCTTCGTGAAGCACGGCGTCGACCACCAGGAGGCAGCGCTCGCCGCCGGCGACATTAACGCCGCCGCAGATGATCCCTCGGAGTATGGCCAACTGGATGACGGCCACGCGCGCCGCGTGATCCCAACACTGCCCGGCCGCTGGCGCGACTACTATCGCGACGTCGCCGCCGCCATCCCCGCAGGCATTGCCTTGGCATCCGCCCCGCCCCCCGACTGCGGCCTGGCGCTGCTGCGCACGCAGATCGCCGTGCTGCAGGCGGCCGGGGCTTCAGCCCGCAGTGGCCAGACCGTTGAGCTCGATTGACAGCCCTCCGGGCCATCTGTAAAGTTGGCCCGATTGTTAACAAGGATGGAGTGAAACATGCAGGAATTCGATGATCTGAAGAAAGTCGTCACCGAGATCGAAGAGGACATCAACAAGGCCCAAGGTGGCAACCACGCCGCCGGAACCCGCGTCCGCAAGGCCATGCAGGACATCAAGTCGGCCGCCCAGGCAATTCGCCAGCGCGTGCTCGACTCCCGTGAGACCGAAGAGGGCGGCACCCCGCCGGCCACTGCGCCTCAGGCGTAACCCGCAACCTACATTCGTTCGACCCCAGGCCCTTCGGCCTTCGCGCATGCTGCGCGGGCCACAACGTCAGGACAACGGAATGCCTCCAAGCTTTCTCTTCGACATCTCAAGGATTGACATCGATGCCGTGATCCTCGATCAGGAAGCGATCCGCCAGAATAACCCGCAGCGCGGGGACATGGAGCATCTCAACGGAATTGCCTGGGTTGACGCAGCCGCCGGCCTGATTGTCGGCTACAAGGACGTTCGGGCCAATGAGTTCTGGGTGCCCGGCCATATCCCCGGCCGCCCGCTGCTGCCGGGCGTGATCATGCTCGAAGCCGCCGCACAGCTTGCCAGCTTGTACACCAAAAAGTATCTGGAACTTCCAGGCTTTCTGGGCTTCGGTGGCGTGGAGAACTGCAAGTTCCGCCTGCCGGTCTCGCCCGGCTGCCGCCTCCATCTGCTGGCCCGACTCGACTGGCACCGGCACAGGCGCGTCTGCTCCAGCGTCCAGGGAGTGGTGCAGGGAAACCTGATCTTCGAGACGCAGATCATCGGCACCGAGATGTAGAGCGACCCCCGACGCGCCCAGCCTGGCGCCCCGATTGGATCGATTGCGCCTTTGCCAGCAGGTTTCTCGCTCAGGGCCGATGGCCTTTGTCGACCTCGCCATCGGCGACACAGAAGCCGGCCGGCTGGCCCTGCGTATCTCACCCCGGCGCGCCGCACCGGGCAGAGCCCGTCGCGTTTGTCCGGGGCGGCCTCATGCGCGTGCGCTGGCCGGAGTGGTCCTGACGGTGTACTGTTATTGTTCCGGTGGCAATATTTCATGCCGGCGGACTAACCCGAACCCCCAAGAGGTGGCGATGAGCAGCGTAAGAGGGTGGATCGTTATCAGCGTGCTGATGATCGCCGGTTGTGCAGCGCCCAAGCGCCAGCCCGACCCCTTTCCGCCCGCGACCCCGCAGGCGGTGATCGACGTTTCACGCGCCATCTTCCCGGCTGTGGTGCGGCTGGATGTGGCCCAGGAGATCTACACCGAAGGCAAGCGTAACCTCCGCCGCGGCATCGGGTCCGGGGTGATCATTGATGCCCAGGGGCATATCCTCACCAACTTCCACGTGGCCGGCCGCGCCAGCGAGATCCAAGTCACGCTCTACAACAAGGAGCGCGTGCGCGCCACCCTGATCGGTGACGATCACTGGACGGATCTGGCAGTGCTGCAGATGGACATGAAGGAGGTCGTGCGCCGGAACATCACCTTCACCTGGGCGATGATGGGCACCAGCAGGACGCTCCTCTCCGGGCAGGATGTGATGGCAGTAGGAACGCCCTTCGGCCTGGCTCGCACGCTGACACTCGGCGTGGTCTCGAACAACGAGCGCACGTTCTACCCTCAGAACATGCAGATCGACGAGTATGAGACCGGCGAGTTCTCCAACTGGATTCAGATGGATACGCCGATCAATCCCGGCAACTCGGGCGGGCCGCTGGTCGACATGACCGGGCGGATCGTGGGGATCAATACCCGTGGCGGCGGACAGAACCTGAACTTCGCAGTTCCGGTGGATACGGCGAAAGAAGTGGTCGCCACGCTCCTGGCATCGGCAAAGCCCGACCGCAAGGGACGCGTCGAACGCAGCGACCTGGGGATCGACCTCAAGCCGCTGCAGGACCTGGAGACCTACTATGAACTGGATGTGAACCGCGGCGCCCTGGTAAACAGCGTCGAGCGAAATTCGCCGGCTTTCAGGGCCGGGGTCAAGACCCAGGACATCCTGCTGGCGATCAATGGACACGCGGTCAACGTCCGCTTCCCCGAAGAGGTCGCCCCGGCCAACAAGAAGATCGCGGATATTCCGGTTGGCAGCGACGTGATGCTGACGCTCAAGCGCGGCAAGCAGACCCTGACGCTATCAACAAAGACGCAGCGACTGGAGAGCGCCGTCGGCGAAGAGATGGAATTGAAGGCGTGGGGCATGAGTGTGCGCGATGTCACGCGCGCTTATGCGAATGACAACCAACTGGACGATGACCGCGGCGTCGTGGTCACCACGCTTTCCCCCGGTTTCCCCGGCGCCAAGGCCGAGTTGATGTCCGGCGACGTGATCCATACCGTCAACGGGCAGGATATTGAAGACCTGGAGCGGTTCGTCTCGGTGTACGATCGCCTCGCGGCCGAGCAGAGCTCACGCGTGCTGCTGGGCGTCCAGCGCGGGCGGGGACGAATCTCCATCCTGGTCAAAGTGCAGGAATGGCCTGCCACCAAGCCAGCGAAGTAACCTGCCCAGAACTCCAAACGAGAACCAGATGATCCACAAAGTTCAACTCACCGTCGTGGCGTGCCTCTTCGCCGCCGTCCAGGGCTTTGCCCAGGTCGAGCAGGCAGTCGTCCAGCGCATCGGCGAGCAGGTCCAGCCATCGTTGGTTGCGATCCAATACACCTGGGAAAGCGAATTCGGACGGCGCGAGTTTATCGGCGCCGGCATCGTCGTGTCGGCCGACGGGCTGATCATGGCGCCGATGACGCTGTTCGACTATCGCATCCCCGACGACCAGATGAAGCAGTTCAAGCTGCTGGTGCCGACGGCCGACGATGTCGATGAGGTCGACGCGGTATTTCAAGGGCGGGATGAGCGGGCGAATGTCGCGTTCATCCGGGCAAAGGATAAGCGCCAGTGGAAGCCTGTGAAGTTTGTTGCCACTGACCTGGGCATCGGTCAGCCGGTGGTCTCGGTCGGGCTGCTGCCCAAGGCGGCCGGGTATCGCAGCTACAGCCAGGTCGGGCAGGTCTCGGCGAAGCTGCGCGGGGAGATCCCACAGATCCTCGTGACCGGCGGACTGGCGGCCGTGGGTTCGCCGGTCTTCGATATCCAGGGGCAGGCGATTGGCTTTGTACACTATGAAGCCGATCAGCCGATTGCCCTCAACGACGAGCGTACGCCGCTGGCGGCGGTATCGCGGCCGCCGATCCTGTTTACCCCGGCGTCGGATTTGCTGGCGAGCCTGCAGGATCCGCCGACGGGCAAGCCGCTGGCTCTGCCTTGGATCGGGATCGTTCACGCAAACGGGCTGCGCAAGGAAGTTGCGGAGTATTTCGGGCTCAAGGATCAGCCGGCAATCGAGATCGCCGATGTTGTGCCCGGGGCTCCGGCCGACAAGGCGGGGCTCAAGGCAGGCATGATCATCGTCAAGGCCAACGGCAAACCCCTGGAACGCGGTGATGAGCCCCAGGAACTGCCGATGATCCTGAATCGCCAGATCCTGCGGATGAAGATCGCCCAGGTGGTGACGCTTTCGGTGCTGACGGGCAAAGGGCAGCCTGAGAAGGAATTCGCCGTCAAGCTGGAGGAGATGCCCAGCCGGCCCAACCAGGCGCCGCGCTACTATGCCGAGGACCTGGGTTTTGTCGTTCGCCAGAGCGTCTTCATGGACACCTATCTGCGACGGCTGGCGGCCGACGCGGGCGGCGTGGTGGTTGCGGCGATCCGCCCGCAGGGGCCGGCTCAGACGGCGAAGCTTGACGGCGGCGATATGATCGTCGAGGTCAACGGGCAGGCGGTTAAGAACCTCGAAGAATTCCGCCAGGTCTATGGCGACGCCCGCACTGCCAAGCCGCGCGAGGCTGTCGTGCTCGTGGTCCTGCGTGAAGGCCGCAACCAGACGATCCGGGTCGAGCCGCCGCAGTAACCGATGCCGTCTAGGACCGGCGCATCAATCACTGGCAGGAATGACGCGATGATCTCTTCTTACTCCTCCCCCTTGAGGGAACTGATGCGGCCTTCACCAGAAACGGGCGCGTTCGCGGAAGTAGTAGTGCGAGGCGTCCCCGCCCGCACAGGACCATCCCACGCATCCCTG
This sequence comes from Tepidisphaerales bacterium, assembly GCA_038213005.1. GTDB lineage: Bacteria > Planctomycetota > Phycisphaerae > Tepidisphaerales > Tepidisphaeraceae > JBBQTU01. The sequence goes on from JBBQTU010000112.1 coordinate 8,426, forward strand.
CAGCTCACGGCCAGTGCGCCGGCTGCACCCGTTCCTGGCGGAATCCATATGAGAGGGGGTTGGCCTCTCTGAGCCCGACGGTTGTTGATGTAACGGTCCTAGCGAACATCTTCCATCTCGCGGGCACGCTGGTGTTCGGTGGCGACGCGGAGCACGCGGCGATCCCACCATGTGAGCGAGTGCATGCCGTGCAGTGACACCTTTTCGAGGATGCGGTCCACCTTGGTCTGCTCGGCTTCTTCCTGACCGATGCGCTGGCGTGCGCGCCAGAGCCCCCAGCGGCCGGGGCGGCGATGGTGTGTGCGGCCGGTCTGGAACGTCGGTTCAGGCCCGAACCCTTCTGCGGCGGCGACACGGAGCATCGCGAGGCGCTGGGCGCAGTTGATCAGCAGGCAGATGGCAAGGGTCACCATGAACAGGTTCAGCCCGTTAGCAAACCCGTAAACAATCAGCCCGACACTGCCGACCATGCCCACCCAGCAACTGATCACCGAAGAACGGTGGTAGCCGATCATCGGCCAGAGAATGGCCTGTAGCATCTGCCCGCCATCCATCGGGTAGATCGGCAGCAGGTTAAACAGCAGCAGCATCATGTTGACGCTGTAGATCCAGTGCAGATAGAAAGCGATCTCGTGCCAGGTGCCGACGCTCAGCGGCTCGAAGAGATACAGGTGGAGCCCCGAGACCGCCGCCGGCGATATCAGGCGCAAGCCAAGCAGTGCGGCAGCGCAGAGCAGCAGGTTGACCAGCGGACCGGCGGCAACCGTGATGAAGGTCGGCAGCGGCCGCTCGGGGGGCGAAGCATAGGCCAGGCCGCCCAAGGGCCAGAGGAGAATATCGTTGGCCGACCCGCCGACCGACCGGGCCGCGAAACAGTGTCCGAACTCGTGCAGCAAGACGCTGGCGAACAGGATGGTCATGCTGGTAGCGCCGTTGGCGAGACTGCCACGAGCGCTGAACATGTCGGACAGGAGAACCACTGCAATCAGCACCAGGAGGCTGGCATGGGCGCGCACCTCGATCCTGAAAACCTCAAACAGCCGTACCGAACCGGTGAGCAGCCACATCAACGGGTTAGGCCTCGTGGATGGGCGGTCGCGATAATAGGGTCTGTCTTCCCAGGCCATGATCGTCCAGTTAGAAAACTCCATCACTGCCGGAGGGGCATCAACAACTGCCCTCCCCCGCCGCTGCCGGCCGCGGGCATCCGCGAACCGTGTCAGAAACTACATCCGCTCGCGATCCCGTTGCCGTGTCACAAATGCGCTTCCCGCGGGCTGACTGGCGAAGAACCGTTCGTACATCAGCAGCGCGGCGATCGTCTTGCCATCTTCGATCTCGCCCTGATGGATCATCTCGACAGCCTCGCCCAGCGTGGCGGTCAGTACCTCGATGTCCTCGTCAGGCTCCAAGTCCTGCGTCTGTTTCTGCAAATCATAGGCGAGAAAGACGTGCATCTTCTCTGTGAGAATCCCAGGCGAACTGTAGAACGAGCGCATGGGCTTGATGCGCTTGGCAAGGTAGCCGGTCTCCTCGAGCAGCTCGCGTCCGGCACAGTTGATGGCGTCTTCGCCCTTCTCCAGGGTGCCGGCCGGCAACTCGACGAGCGTCTGCCCGACCGCGTAGCGCCGATTGCGAATGAGCACGACCGTCTGGGGATCCAGCAGTGGCAGGATCACCACCGCGCCGGGATGCACGCAGACTTCCTTGGCCAGGCGATGTCCGTCCTTGAGCAGATGATGCACCTCCAGGCGGATTCTGCGGCCGTCGTAGAGAACTTGCTTTTCGATCAGCTCGAGGTCCATAGAGCTCCTGCGTTGGTCGTCCCGCTCACCCCTTCAGAATCGCCTCAATCTGCTTCAGCTCATCCTCTGTGAACGTCGCCTTGTTCAGCGCCGCCACGTTTTCGCGGATCTGCTCCGGCCGGCTCGCGCCGATCAGCGCCGTGGTCACCGTCGGCAACCGCAGCGTCCACACCAGCGCCATCTGCGCCAAAGTCTGACCCCGCAGTTGCGCCAAGTCGTTAAGCTTGCGAATCTTCGCCAGCTTGTCTTCGGTGACGTCCTTGGCACGCAGGAATCCGCCCGTGGACGTCGCACGGGAATCCGCGGGAATGCCCTTGAGATACTTACCCGTCAGCAGCCCCTGAGCCAGCGGGCAGAACGCGATCACGCCCATCCCGAAACGCGCCGTCACTGGAAGCAGATCCGGCTCAATCCAGCGACCCAGCATGTTGTAAGACGGCTGGTGGATGATCGGCTTGGCGAACCCTTCGCGTTCGCAAACGCGGATGGCATCCGCCGTCATCGCCCCGCCATAGCTGCTGATCCCGGCATAGATCGCCTTGCCGCTCCGCACGGCCTGGTCCAGCGCCCCCAGCGTCTCCTCCAGCGGCGTATTGGGATCAGGACGATGGCTGTAGTAGATGTCTACATAGTCCAGCTTCATTCGCTTCAGCGACGCATCCAGGCTCGCCAGCAGGTACTTCCGCGAGCCCCACTCGCCGTAAGGCCCCGCCCACATGCGATACCCGGCCTTGGTCGAGATGATCAGCTCATCGCGATAGCCGGCCATATCCTCCTTCAGAATCCGCCCCACCCGCTCCTCCGCACTCCCGGCCGGCGGGCCGTAGTTGTTGGCCAGGTCAAAGTGCGTGATCCCCAGGTCAAACGCCGTGAACAGCATCTGCTGACAGTTGGCGTGAAAGCCGGCCTCATCCCCGTGGTGGCCGGCATCGGTGCCGATTCCGCCAAAATTATGCCAGCACCCCAGACTGAGTGCCGGCAGCATCAGTCCCGATCGCCCGCAGCGGCGAAACCAGTTTTGCGGGACCGCATCATAACGATTCTCAGCAGCCTGATAACTCATGAGTCTTCCCTGTAAGTGTCACAACGAGTATACACGCTCCGCGCCCGTAATTCGCCACAACCGCTTCCGTAACTTCGCTCGTCACAACAACCTGGCCACCCCTGTCCGGTCATGGATCCCGGCGTTTCCTGCCCCCCCCCGAGACCTTGACAGAACGGCTCGCATCGCTAGAGTTTCCAGACCTGACCGCGAAGGACGTTCGCAGACGGGGCCGTAGTGAAATGGGATCACACCACCATGGCATGGTGGGATTCCGGGTTCGAATCCCGGCGGCTCCACTTTCCCTCCTTTGCACGCAATGATCCCACTGCCGATTGACGGCCATCTTCCCTTGATCCTGCAGGCGCTGCGCGAGCATCGCTCGGCCGTCGTGGTCGCCGCGCCCGGTGCCGGCAAGACCACCCGCGTGCCCCCCGCCATCCTGACCTCCGGCCTGCTCACTGCCGCGGCCCCGGACCTGGTCGTCCTGCAGCCGCGACGCATCGCCGCCCGCGCTTCCGCCGCACGCATCGCGTTTGAGAATGGCTGGCAGGTTGGCCGTGAGGTCGGCTACCACATCCGTGGCGAACGTACGATCGGTCCTGATACCCATCTGCAGGTTCTCACCGAAGGCGTACTCACCCGCCGCCTGGTGCATGACCCCTTCCTTGAGCGGGTTGGGTGCATCGTGCTGGACGAGTTCCACGAACGCCACATCGACAGCGACCTGGCGATCGCGATGCTCAAAGAGGTGCGAGCCACCGTCCGCGAGGACCTGGGCATCGTGGTGATGTCGGCCACGATCGCGGCCGAGCCGGTCTCGCGATTCCTGGGCGACTGCCCGATCATCGACGTGCCCGGGCGGATGTTCCCCGTCGACTTGCGTTTCGCCCCCCCGCCGCCACCGCCCAGCCGAATGACCTTGCCGCAGCACATCACAGCGCAACTGGGGGCGATCCTCGCCGAAACGCCCGACGCTGCCGATGACCCCGTCGGCGACGTCCTGATCTTCCTCCCCGGCATGGAAGAGATCCGCCGCACCGAGAGGGAACTCGAGGGGCTGGCGAATCGCTACGAACTCAACGTCCTGCCGCTGCACGGCAGTCTATCCTCAGACCAGCAGGCGGCCGTCCTGCAACCATCCACGCGTCGCAAGGTGATTCTGGCGACCAACATCGCCGAGACCAGCCTGACTATCGACGGAGTCCGTACCGTCATCGACGCCGGCGAAGTCCGCTTCCCCGCCTACGATGCCCACCGCGGAATGGACCGCCTGGAACTCAAACGCATCAGCCGGGCATCCGCCACACAGAGGATGGGGCGTGCTGGCCGCACCGCGCCGGGCACTTGCATCCGACTTTGGTCCCCCGCCGTCGACAAGAACCTTGAAGATTTTGAGCGTCCCGAAATCGAGCGGGTGGACCTGTGCTCGGCCGTGCTGTCCCTGCACGAGTTTGGCAAGAGCGATCCGCGGGCGTTCGAATGGTTTGAGGCACCCCCCGAACCCGCCATGGACGCCGCCGAGCGTGTCCTGGTCATGCTGGGCGCGCTGTCGGGCGGCAAGGTGACGGAACTGGGTCGTCGAATGCTCCGCCTGCCCGTTCACCCAAGGCTCGCGCGGATGCTGCTGGCGGCGATCGCCGGTGGGCTGCACCGCGACGCCTGCGCTCTGGCTGTCCTGCTGAGCGAAAAGGACATCCTGCTCGCCGAGCAGTTCGTCCCCGGCCGAGCCATCACCGCCCGCACCCGAGGGCGCAGCGACCTGCTCCTGCGCCTGGACCTGCTCGCCGACGCCGAGCGATCTCACTTTGCCCAGCACCTCCGCGACATCGGCATCGACCCGAGCGCCGCCCGGCACGTTGCCCGCCTTCGCGACGACCTGCTGCGCCAGGTCCAGCACGCCTCCAGACCCTCGCGAAGTGAAAGTCTATCCCCTCCCCCTTGGGGGAGGGTT
>JBBQTU010000113.1:0-13167 GCA_038213005.1 Tepidisphaerales bacterium
CCGCCACCTCAACATCCTTCACGATGATGGCCTTGCCCGCCTCGCCAATAGTCACCTGCGGCGCACGGATCAAGAACGCCGACACGTCAACCACCGGCCCCTGCACGCCGCTCACCCGCCCCGTTGCACTGACCTGCACCCCATCCGCTTGAATCTTCGGGCCATTCGGCGGCAGCCACATTCGCGCCATCTCCGCCGACAATCCGCCCACCGACAACTGCCAGTCGATCCGATCCAGCCCCGGGCTCGACACCGCGCTGACCACCACAGCCGCATCGGCGATCGTTCCCGTCACCGAAATGTGAATGTCTCGCCGCTCGTCGGTCGTCGTCGACAACTCCAGCGGAACTCGCAGCCGCCCGCCGGGCACGGGCACGCTCACCTCCGCATCGCGAACCGTCAGCCGATCCACCGGCAGGCTCATCGCTATGGTGGATGTAGGCGCTTTCGCGGGCGCGGGCGAAGGCGTGGACGCCGACGCTTCGGGCAATGTCAATCGCACCCCGCTCACTTCCACCGCACCCACCCGGCCAGAAAACAGCCGAATCGGCGAGTAACTCGCATCAACCCGCCCAATCTCCAACCGAGGCGGCACCCCCGCCGAAATCCCCCCCAGCGTCGCCGAAGTCAGCCCCACCCGCGGCAGCTCCATCTGCACCGGCCCATACCCCGCCGCCTCCAGCACCCCAACCACTTTCCCCCGCACAACCCGCGGCACGACCACAACCCACGCAACACCCGCCCCGACGCCCAGCACGCCGAGCACACCCAGTATTCGCTTTGTCCTTCGCTTGAGCCACCTCATGATGATTCGCATCATGATCCCCCAGACCACCCCGCGAAGCAATCCCAGCGCTCAACTTCCCGCCCGCTTCTTTTTCGCATTCTGCATTCTGACTTCTGCATTCGTAGCGCCGATTTGTGGTACAGTTCGCCAATCGCGGCCACTAGCCCGGCCAGCCCAGCGCCAATGACTGAACCAAGCGCCAACCCCGTAAGCCTCTCAGCCGAACCCCCCGTGCGCCCATTCTGGTGGCTCAAGCGACTATCGCTCACTGGCGGTGCCCTGCTGCTTCTGCTCGCGATCACTTGGGTCCTCTGGGACCAATACTCCCGCCGCGAACTCCAAGCCCGGCTCGACGCCTATCACCAGGCCGGCGAACCCACCGCCCCCGAGCACCTCCAGCCGGCCTCGGTACCGGATGAAAATAATGCGGCCTTGCTCTATGGGCAGGCGGCCGGCGCGGTGAGTTCCAAAGCCTACTGCCCCTCCGCCTCCTCCTATGTCTTCGGCGGCGACCTGCCATACCGTCCGGAATGGCACGCCCTCACAAAGCGTGTAATCGAGCTGAACGTCAAGCCGCTCGAACTCGCGCGCCAGGCCAGCCGCCGAGCTCAGGCAAACTGGGGCACTCGATTTTCCTCCCCGCTAATCAGCGCATTGCCTGGGATGCTCGCCCCGCAGCGCAATCTGGCCAACCTGCTCGGCGACGCCGCCTTGTATGAGCATTTCCAGGGGGACGACAGCCAGGCCGTCGCCGACGTTCGCACCCTCTTGCATCAGGGGCGCAGCGTTGGCAGCGATCCGTTTCTCATCTCGAGGCTTGTCGGAGGCGGCATCGACGCGCTGGCAATCGCGCGTCTGGAGATCATGACCGGCGATCTCCGCATTGCTCAAGACTCCTCCAGCGGTCAGTCGACCGGTGAACTCTCTCGCGAACAAGTCCACTCGCTCATCGTCGACTTGCTGGGCGGCCGGCAGGATGCTCAGAGCATGGCTCAGGCCACGAGAGCCGAGAGAGTCTTCGCACTTGACTCCCTCAACACGTTCTTCGGTTCATCACTGCTGCTGAAACCTGTGTTCCGCCTCGACACAACAAGGAGCCTGGACCGCGACACCGAAATCGCCGCGGCTTGCGTTCTGCCGACACTTCCCGCAGCGCGGGCTGCGATTCGGCCGCCAACGCCGATGGAGCAGCAACTGCGCAACACGCCCTCAGCCCTGTCGTTCCTGACGGGGACAACGTCCGCGCAGCCCATCGACCCGGCCTTTCGGACTCGACTGCTGGCGACGATGACGATGGCTCCCGACCGTGTGCCCGCCATGGTCCAGCGAGCCATCTGCGAACGGCGTATCGCCGCCGTCATGCTCGCCTCCCGCATGTATGCCCTCGATCACGGCCTCTATCCCGCCACTCTGCAGGACCTCGTCCCAAAGTACCTGCCCGCCCTGCCCGCCGATCCCATGGCCGCCGACGACCGGACGTTTGGTTACTTCATCGCCGCCGACGGCAAGCGGCCGGTGCTCTACAGCGTCGGCGAGGATGGCATCGACCAGGCAGCGGGAGGCAAAGCCAATCTCTCGCCGCATCTACTCACCGGCTGGCAGCATATCTCCAAGGGTCAGCCCGATGACCAGTACCGCGACCTGTCCGCATGGGTGAACCCAGAGCCTCGGCCACCGATGACTGACAAGCCCACCGACTACGAACTGGGCCTCGCACCCGAGCCCGCGACCCAGCCCGATGCACCCCTCATCTACCCAGACTTCGCGCCGCCCGCCCAGATTCAGCCGGCAAATCAGTGAGGGTCCCCTATTGTCCCGAGTTATTCTTCTCAAAGCCCCAACGGCACGCACTAGCCGATGGCGTGAGCCAGTGGTAACTACACACGAGTAGTGAGGCCGGTCGCCTCGACCGCCCATTTCGTCCCACGCCAGATCACTCCCCGTCGCGGACGACCTCGACGCGAAACACCCTCGCTATCTCCGCCTCTTGTGGCAACGCGCGGCGCAAGCTGAGGTCGATCTTCCCCTCAACTTACCTTGTGACAATGCGCTAGGCCTGAAAACTCAGCCAGATAATCCGAACCAGCCCAACGCACCAGGGGATGACTCCCCAGGCAATGACAAGAGCCATGAGGCTGGTCAGGCAGAGCAGTATCCCAATCACAAATGATCGCGTCAGGCTCGCGTGGCACAGCCGCCGGTAGAGCATCCAGGTCGCCGTCCACCACGCCCCGACAGGCAGCAAAAGCATGGAACCCAGGATGCCCGCCACCACCAGGCCGTCCACCATCGCAGGCCCCGACCCCATCGTCGCGAGCATGACAACCCAGATCACCAGCGCGGCCACGGCAAGCACGATCGCCACGACAAACCCCGCCATCAGCGCGCCCGTCGCATACAGCGCCATCGCCGCCGCCCGACCCTGCTGCCGTCGGGGAATCGGCATGAGTTGGAACAGATAGCTGACCCCGCCGGTTGCGAACATCACCCCAAGAATACATGCCACCACCGCCACCGGCCGATAAATCATCGCCGAAGCCCAAGGCAAGATCAGGTTGGCCAATAAGGCATCCTGAGCGGTCTTCGCCGCAGGCCAAAGAACCCCCAGCGGCAGGCTGTCGCTTGTGAACGTGATCGGAAACCACACCAGCGCCGCCACCATCGGCAGACACACAATCGCCACATTGATCAGCCAGAACCGCCGCGCATCCGCATACGGGCACGCCGCATTGATCGACCCCGCCATCTGCCCCGGCCGGCGCAGCGCCATCCAGCAAGTCTGCCACCACGCCGCCGCGCCCCCCAACCGCGCCCGATGCAGCCACGGGATCTCCGACCGCGACATCGTCGCCAGGTCGCACGCATTCCCGCACTCCGGACACCGCCCGCTCGTCAACCCGCGCAAGTTGTACCCGCAATGCGGGCAATACAAATCCTCCCCCAGCGCCGCCAACGACGCCTCAACCACGCGATGCGGGGCATCCTTACTCTCGCAGGGTTTCTCTGGGTCGGACTCCATGCTCATCCCAAGTCCATCAACTGGCCACAGCAAGTGTGACAGCGGCCTCCACCTTTGTACAGCCCACAGACCTTGCTGCTGATCCATGGGGCGTGCCAAGACTTTCGAGCAAGTGGGTCACTTCTCTCCAGAGTCAGAAAAGGTTCCAGGAAGTCAGAAAAGGTTCCAGGGATCGTTGATCCGCAGGAAGCGACCCGGCGACGAAGCTTGTGCCGTAAAACCCCAAAGAGTCAAATAGCCAAGGGGCGAGGTCTATTGAATCGCGTTCTGTTTCCTTGTGCAAAGGCTTGGCCGTGGTGTGACCTCCGCTAAGATACGAGCGTACTGCGTCGCACTGATGCCAACTTAAAATCGGGGTGCCATGGCCAGATCGGTACTCCGAGATGGCCATGATGTCCGCCCCTTGCTCATTCCGGAGTACCGGCCTGAGCATGCCACCCATGTTGATGGACTTCGGCCGCAGCACACTAGCTAACACTGCGCAAAGGCGGTTGATCGAGCGCCTACGTTGCTCTGAGGACGTCCACAACGAAGAGTAAGCGGCCGGACCGCCTACCCCTTCGCAAAGACATTGCCAGGGGCCTGCAGGAAGCCCGACGAATGGCCGGCGACGATGCACGGATCTTTGCCAGCATCCCGACGATGAAACGCCACAAAGACATTCTGGCCGCCGCCGGCATCGACTTTGACGCCGGCCACGGGCGCGCCGACTTCCATGCCCTGCGGCATACCCTCGGCACGATACTGAGCAAGGCCGGGGTTGCTCCCCGCGTGGCCATGGAACTGATGCGGCATACGGACCTGCGGTTGACAATGAAGGTTTACACCGATCCGCGGGTGTTTGATCTTTCCGGGGCTGTCGAGAGTCTGCCGGGCGTCGAGGAGGTTGCCCAAGCCAAGGCGGCGACGGGAACGGACGGCAAGGCGGCCGGGGGTGTAGCCGTAAACAACGGTACGGCAAGCTGTCAGGGTGCACCCGTAAACTGTACCGTGTCGGGCGCAAAGAGCGTCATATCCTGTCCGGGAGCGTCCGGGACGGCGGGAAGCATAAAACGTCAACAACCCCAGTAATTACCGAAGCTTTCCGTGGTATGTCGGGGTCTATGCTGATCGAGCCGAAAGCTGGGGATCTAGGATTCGAACCTAGACAAACTGCTCCAGAGGCAGTTGTGCTACCGTTACACCAATCCCCAAATTGTCATCGACCGGCCGGGGCCGGGCGATGCGCGTATATTGCCAGACCGATGCTGGGTTTGCAAGGCCCCGAATCGTAAGCCCGGAATCGTAAGCCCCACCGGATGGTCGCAAGCCGCCTACTTCCCCGTGATCTCCAGGTCCAGCGGCTTGGGCGAAATCGAGCCCGTCCAATAGGGAGAAGGCCCCGGCCGCGCCGGGTTGGCCACGAACCTGATCCCCATACGAAGCTGGTATTGGCCCGGCGCCAGCCGCAGCACGGTCTTCAGCGGGTCGGCCTGGGCGATGTCCCACTTGTACTCAAACTGCTCGGATGCCGCGTCCAGCACCACCGGAAGATCCAGCGTCTGCCCCGGGTTGAGCGAGCTCACCGAGAGCACCCGTTTCTTGTCCTCAAAGAACAGCTTGTGAACCTGCCACGTGCCGCCGGAACGCGAATCCCAGAACCCGATCCGCCAGCCCCAGAAGTGCTCGGCATCCGACAGCGACGTCGGCTTCTGTGAAACGTTCTTGAGCTGCACCGTAAACGCCACCGGTTCATCGGCCGCGAACGTCGCACTGGGCAGCGTCAGCGTGATCGACAGGCCATCCTTCACCACCGGCGCAGACGAGAGCGCCGGCTGCGTCGCCGGCGGCGCGGTCCATGCCAGACAGGGGATCAGAACCAGGCAAACCATCGCCAACTTGATCATCGCTGCCTCCGTCACTGGAACCACACCGGCAGACCGCAACCTTCCGCCGGTTCGTCGGGCAGCTATCGTATCAGCAACGGCCTCATTGCGGCACATGCGTCTTGCGTGTAGGACATGCTGCCCGGGCGCAGCGGCGTCCTTTCAAGCCGAGCGCCGCGGCATGACGACTACTTCTGGGCCAGGGCCTTCTCCACGGCGTCGTCCAACTGCTTGGCCGAACCGGCGGCAAAGCCGATGAACACGGAGCTGACCGTCCCATCCCGGCCGACGATCACCGTCGTCGGGATGCCTCGCACCAGGTAGGCCTGCCCCATCTTGCCGTCGGAGTCCATCAGGACGGTGAAGCTGTAGCCGTTTGTCCGGACAAACTCCTGGACAACCTGCGGCGTCTCCTGCTGGTTGACGGCCCACACCACCAGCCCCTTGTCGGCCAGATTCTTGTTGGCGCTCACCGACTGGAGATGCGGCAGGCTCTTTCGGCACGGCGGGCACCAGGTGGCCCACAGGTCCAGTAGTACCACCTTCCCTTTCTGGTCCGAAAGCCGAAGCGTCTTCCCGTCCGGCGTATTCAGTGAGAAATCCGGTGCCTTTTTGGAGTTCAGAGCCGTGGTATCCTTCTCTTGGGCAATCGCCAGGCTGCCGATGGCCAGAATACACGCTGCAACAGCCGACATGGTCTTTCGCATCACTAGTTCCTTTACGTTGGACCCACCCGGCCGAGTGCGACCGTCGCCAGCCCGACCGATGAGCCTCCGGTTCAACGCAATTATAGCGCGAATAACGCACTGACGACGTGCTATTTTTAGGCTCTCCGCTGAATCCGCTGATGACTGCCAGACTGACAGGCTCGGACCCGCGATATTTCACTCAGAACGCGGTTCTCAAGGTATCGTGTGTGGGCAGGCTTATCAGCGGGTTCCGCGGAGAGCCGGTTAATGCTTATGGGGGCGGGGGGGGTATCACCTTGCCCGTGTAGGTTTTTCATGGCGATACTTGAGGCGTAATACTGAGGTGGCTGGGGGGGGGGACGATCCGGCCAGGTGGCCGGCACCAGATCGCTCGCTATCGGAAGTCGGCCACATGGGATGGCGAATCGGAGGGCCAGCAGGCCTGTGACAAGGACGCTGAGCACGGGTCGTGGTTTCTTTCCAGTCAGAAGCGGATTGCGGACTGCGGGCGTCGCAGGTGCGTCCGAACACCCCGACTCCTGTACCGGCGCTGCAGGCGCGGCGTGGAACTTTGTCCCGCCCAGAATGCTCAGGTGGCGGGCGATCGCCATCGCCAGCCAGAGGACCGACGCCCGATCGGGATCTTTCATCCGCGTGTTGTTCCATCGCATTCCCCTGGTCTTGTCGTGTTTGAAACCGCGCTCAATCCAGTTCCTTAGCCCGTACCAGGTGGCCTTGCCCCGCTCCGGTGGCAGATCGGTCGCGATGATCCACGGCTCGGCGCAGCCCTCCGACGAGCACGCCAGCAGTGTGCAGTTGAGTTGGGCTTTGCTGTCGCGAAAGAGCGTGCCAGTCTTGGCGTACTGCTCTTCTGGCTTGCCCAGCAGTGTTTTCAGCGGGCAATACTCGGCTGCATCAACGGCCTTGAACTCCCCGGACGTGGCATTGACGCGGAGATAGGGATGCCACCCCAGTTCCACAATGCCCTGAAACAGCCACTTGGGACCGGCGCATCAATAACCGTCCGGTTCAAAAAAGCCAACCCCCTCCGCCACCCCTCCCAAAAACCTACACGCGCAAGGAGGGGGTATCACGTGGCTATTCTATCTCCTTGCCTCGTCAGTCATCATTCCATCGCTGACCGCGGCGCGACCCATACAGATCAACAATCACCGATCCATCCTAACCACCTGCCCCATCCATACAAGCCGATCCGCAAGCCCCGCCTCCCCACCCGGCATTCGTGGCGTCCGTGGCGTCGTCAGCGTACCCGCGGGCTTGAGACACTCCTGTTCTTGTTCTGCGTCTCTGCGCCTCTGCGTGAGACCCCGTATTCGATCTGGTCCAACAATCCGCGCCCCTCTGCGACACCCGCCTCGGCGAGGTCTCCGCTTCGATCTGCGGCCACCAACTCCTCCTCCGTGTCCTCAGTGTCTTCCGTGGCTAAATCTCTTTCCGCCTACTCATCCATCCACAACACCGTCGTCACACACCTGGGGTAGTACTTGCTGCCTTGGGCGACGCCATTGACGATCTGGTCGCTCATCGCCCAGTAGGTGCTGTCGCCCTGCGTCTGCCACTTCACATGGGCGGCGTCGGCCGCCTTCTGGCGGGCGTCACCCTTCTCAATCCCGTAGTACTTTCGCGCCACGTGCTGCACGATCGCGATCTTGCTCATCCACGAATTCCCGCTGGTAGAGGACAGCCGCAGCCCGCCATCGGGGAAGCGGTTGCCCTCGTCGCCCAGCAGCGTCCGCGTGTGCCGTTCCAGCGCCGACAGCATCGAAGCAAACGCGCCTTCATCATCCAGTGCGGCCGTGGCAACCTCGCTACCCAACTGCTTCCAATACAGCGGATACACCAGCCCTTCGATCGCCGGCAGGATGCGAGAGAGGCACCCTGGGTTGCCCTGCTCAAACACCGCCGGGATGAAGCCGGCATCGGTCATCTTCGATGTCACCGTCCGCGCCGCGAGGCCGGCCGACTTCAGCGCCTGCTCCTTGTGCCTGGTATCCCCCATCTTCTGGAACATCATCGCCAGCGACAGATACGTTGCCCAGCACTTCACCGCGATGTAGAGGTTGTTGCGAGACTGCGCCAGCGAGTGATCCAGCGAGTCATAGGTCGTGATCTCGGCGCCGATGCCGCACCGCGAAGAATCCAGTTGCATCACGCCCGTGCGCTTGCTTGCATCCACATGGTCGCGATTCTGCATCGACAGCAGGCAGTCGTGGACGATCGGCCACCTGTTCGTCAGCCATTCCAGGTCATTCGTCGCCGTTACATAAGACCCGGCCATCAGTGTCCAATTGCACACCTGCTCAACGGTCATGTGCGAGAAGCAGCCGTCCAGGTTCGTCAGTTCATAACTGCTGTGCGTCAGCGGGCTGAAGTTGTTATTCACGCCCATGTCGTGGCTGAAACTGATGCCGCCCGGAGCGAGCGTGAATCCGCCCTTGCCATCCGGCACCTTCACCTGATCGCGATAGCTGTAGAACCTCACGAAGTTCTCCAGCAGGTTGCGGACGAGCCACGGGTTGTGCTTCAGTTCCCAGAACACGTGGTCCACCGATAGATCCAGCGTGTTGAGCATGCAATACTCGCCCTCGTTGACGATCCAGAAGGGCTGCCCGCCCACCTCCAGCAGTTGCGTGCTGCCGTAGTACGAGCGGGTCGAGTGCGCCAGCAGGAACTGCTGGTCGGCCGACAACTTGCTGGACGCCAACTCCTGATCGCGTTCCACGCAGCGCAATACCGTCTGCTCGTACCGATCCAGCGCATAACCCAGCACATCCGCCAAGCTGCCGAAGTACCGCGTATAGAGATACCGGCCTTCCAGGCGCGTGGTGACGATGCCATCGAGATAGCACCCGATCGCCAGGCGCAGCGTCCGCTTGTGCCCGGGGGCCACCTCAAACGCGATCCCCGGAGCAGCGCCCAGGTGATGCAGACGATAGTTCACCTCCGACAGGCCCGCCTGCGGGGTGAAGTGGCAGAAACCAAACGGCGCCGATGCGCCGTCAGACACAATTTCGCCAACAAACCCCATGTCCCGTCGCCAGGCAAAGCCCAGCCGGCCATCACCCAACGACTCATCCAGCACCCGCACACCGGGCGAGGAGAACTGCAACGCGAAGAAGCCCGTCTTCACTTCCGTGCTGTGGGTGTTATCGATCGTCAGTTCCACGATCACCGCAGGGACAATCGCCTCGCGCATCTCCCCGGCCGACGCCTTGGCCGGATCGGGAATCGAGCCGAACGGTGTATAGATCGTCAACTGCAGATCCGGGGTTACCCAGCGATCCGATGCCCAGCCATAGTATCGTTTGATCTGCTCCGCCGTGTAGGCGACGACCCGGCTCTCCGTGGGCGACTTCTTGTCCGCCTGCTCCACGAGGAACGCGCTGGCGGCCGTGTCCTTGGCGCCGGTAAACAGCGGCAGACACACCAGTGTTCCAGGTTTGCCGGCCGGCCCGGTCTTATAGCCGACAAACACATCCTGCGTGCCCGGCCGGCCCGACTCGCATGCCATGCCGCCCTGCGTGCCTGGATTTCCACAAGTAAACGAGAAAAACGCCCCCATCGGAGAGTGGTGCGCGTTGAACCCGCTGTTGCCGCTGAATGGTTGTGCCGAGAGAGTACTCATCGCCGATAGCTCCTGTGTAGACGTCGGCGAAGTGTAATATGCAAGGCGATCTTTGGCGACTCTACCGAGCGGCAGTCGCCACGGGCGTGTCCGAAAATCGGCGCGACGTGCCCCATGTCCGCGCCGCTCCGTGTTTGCGGCTTTGAGTTTCCTCAGTTTCCGCGTTGTTTCGTATTTCGTGCTTCGTATTTCGTGCTTGCCCGGATTGTCGGGCACGCCCATCGCCACCTGGTTTCTGTCGTGTCAGACCGCGCTATTTGGGATCAGGTGGTCAAGGAACCACTGGTTGGCTGCGACCGCCACCTGCTCCAAGGCGCCGGTTTCCTCAAACTGATGGCCCGCCCCGGGGATCACGATCATCTCACGCTCCAAGGGCAGGTGGTTCAGCACCTCGCGGTTCAGGTCGGCCACCAGTTGGTCATTCTCCCCTACAATCAGCAGCGTCGGCGCATGGACAAACTGCAGCAGGTCGCCCGCCAGGTCGGGCCGGCCACCGCGACAAACCACCGCCCCAATGGTCTCAGGCCGACCGGCCGCCGTCATGAGCGCCGCCGCGGCTCCGGTGCTCGCCCCCATCAACCCCACCGCCATGTGCTGGGTCGCCACCTGATGGAACAGCCAGTCCACCGTGCCCGACAGCCGCTGGTTCAGCCGCTTGACGGCAAAACGCAGGTACCCGCAGTAGGAGTCCTCCGCCAGTTCCTTGCGCGTGTAAAGGTCCACCCGAAGTGCGGCAAAACCTACGTGCAGCGCCTCCTGGCTCAGGAAGGCGTCCGCGGCATTCATGAGCCCGCTTCCGTTCCCCTCGGCCAAAACGATGACACTCTGCGCGCCATCCGGGATGCTCAGATGCCCCTGCAACTCCGAGTCGCCCAAAGGGATCAACACTTCGCTGGTCTGAACGTCCAGACCAAATAGCCGAGTCATCACGTACCTCCACCTGTTCGACAGCCGCTGAAAGGCCCGACACTTTGCCGCTGCCGCGGGATTGAGGCAGGGCTGTCCACACCTAGCAAGCCGCGTGCCTTGGGGACGCGCGCGAGACCTGGCCGCGCCTTAAGACTGGAGTCATGCGTGCATCCCAGTAGGCAGGCCGCCTGCGCAGGATCTCGCCCTGGTGGATCGGCCTGCTCTGACACCCGGCAAACGGACTTGATACGTCGCGAAGGTGCGACGGACGCTCAGTCTCGCGAACGCCCCCAAGGGCAAAATCGCCGGCGAAACTTCCAAATCCGTTCTCGATGCACAATCGCAGACGGGCGTGCCCGTTGTTCCGCGCGACCTGCCGAAGTGGAGATCGGTTACGAACAAGGAGCCGTCGGCGTAAGCCGGCGGGTTGGCCGACCGGCCCCGCCTCCCCGACAAGCACCTTCACCGGTTGGGGATCGTCACAAGGTGATCTCGTTGCCTCGCAGCGGCAACCGTCATCCGCTAACCCGCCGGCTTACGCCGACGGCTCGTTGCAGGCGGTTCAGACACGGTAAACAGTTACGCTCAGTGGGGCTGGATTTCTGTACTTGCCCGGAAAAACGGGCACGCCTCGCCGCGCGGGCTTGCCCGTTTTTCCGGACAATCCAGGAATCCAGCCCCATTGAGCAGCAGCGCACCCGTGGCACATGCGCCCTCGCTTGTAGCAATGGCCGCCTCGCGGCAGCGAGTCCTTCCTCCGCTGCTGCTCAATGGGGCGGCCGATCTCCACATCACGAGGCCGCCCGGAAAAACGGGCACGCCCCTCAGCGCTCGACAACGGACCGCAGTTGCCGCACCCCCCACTCGGCGGTAACCTGTTACCATTCGGATCCGTCTTGTTTAGAAAAGGAGATTTCAAATGCCCATCCGCGTAACCGTCTGGCACGAATTCCGTCACGAGAAAACCAGCGAAGCCGTCAAGAAGGTCTATCCCAAGGGGATCCACATGACCCTCAAGAAGGCCCTGGAGACTCTCCTGGGCGACCAGGTCGTCGTTAAGACCGCCACCCTCGACCAGCCCAACCACGGCCTGTCCGATAGCCTCATCAAGAATACCGACGTCATGCTCTGGTGGGGCCATGCGTTTCATGGTGAGGTGAAAGACGAGATCGCCGACAAGGTCGCCCAGCGTGTCCGCGAAGGCATGGGTCTGATCGTCCTGCATTCCGCCCATCTCTCCAAGCCATTCCTCCGCCTCATGGGCACCACCGGTTTCCTCAAGTGGCGAGAAGCCGCCGAGAAGGAACGCCTCTGGAATGTCCTGCCCGGCCACCCCATCACCGCCGGGATGACCAAGGACTACATCGAACTGCCGCACGAGGAAATGTACGGTGAGCATTTTGACATCCCCACCCCCGATGAGCTGATCTTCGTCAGTTGGTTCGAAGGCGGCGAAGTCTTCCGCTCCGGCTGCGTCTTCAACCGCGGCGCCGGCAAGGTCTTCTACTTCCGTCCCGGCCACGAATCCTTCCCCACCTTCCACAACCCCGAAATCCAGCGCGTCATCGCCAACGCGGTCAAATACCTCGCCCCCGTAGCCGGTGCCGTCCCCTTCCGCAGCGGCTGCCCCAACATCGTTGAGCCTCTCTCCCCCATCGTCGGAGAGCACAAAGTGGACGACTCGCTGCACAAGCACTAGAAATCCACCCGGTCAAGGATTTGGGACCGAACCGCTCTTCGCCGACAACTGCGGGGGGGGGCAGACATTGTATTGGAGTACCGACATGCGACGAGTAATGCTGGTTGCCTTGGCCGCGATATCGCTCTGCGGAACGACTCTGGCACAAAACCCGCCATCCACCCGCCCGACGACCGCGCCATCGGCCGCTGTTCAGTTTGAACCGGCAGTCTACCCCGCAAAGAACGCGGATATCCCGGCCGACGCGCCACGTGCTTCCGCCGTCCTCAGCCTCGGTCGCGATATGAGCGTGTTGTCCTCAATGCTGCTGACCACTTCGACGCTCACCGAACCCGCCGCCAAGGAGGTACTAGGGCTTTCCGGAAGCGAATGCCAGGCGCGAGTCAGGGTCGTGTCCCTGCCGATCGACGTCAGGCGGTTGCGGGTGGACGTCGTTGTGATATCCGGCAACACTGACGTCGGTCCCGACGCTCCCAAACGGCTCATGACGGCCTTGGTGGCGCGCCTCCGCACCGCTTTGACCAAGGAATGCCAGATTGAGCACGATGTGCTG
>JBBQTU010000114.1:0-13122 GCA_038213005.1 Tepidisphaerales bacterium
CGCCACCCCCCCCCCCCCCCCCCCCCCCCCCCACCCCCCCCCCCCCCCCCCCCCCCCCCCCCCGCCCCCCCACCCCCGCTCCCCGCCCCCCCCCCCCCACCCCACCCACGCGGCGCCCGCCCCCCCGGGAAAGCAGTACCCATAAGAACTTAAGCGAGATTCATAGGGGCAGATGATCAAGTTTCCTTCGTCATTAGTCACCAGTCATAAGTCATTTCATTAGTCATTAGTCATTAGTCATTAGTCATCAGGGGGAACGTATTGCCCGCCCCGCCCGTGTGTAGTCCGCGTCGCCCATAGCCGGTCAGATCGGGGCGATGACCACGGGCGACTGGTGACCGGCTTCGACGGTTCGGCCGAATCGCATGCCGCGGTATCGGCCGTGGCGCAGCGCGGCTGGCCAGGCACCCAGGGCTGGCTGCTTACGGCTCTGGACATTCGGTTGTCCGCCACGCTGCCTACCTTCGGCGATGATGATGCCATCAAGCCGGTGGAACGGCAGGCCCAAATGGCGGCCGCGATGCCGGTCTGGACGCTGCGTGCGAGCTTCGCCCCGGGTATCCTGTCAACGCCGTCTGCTGATCCAGGAGGCGGAGGCAAGAGACGCTGACTGCCTCTTCGTGGGCGCCCGTGGGGTCAGCGGCCTTGAGCGGTTCCTGATGGGGACGGTCTCGTCGGCGGTCGTTGCGCGGGCGCACTGCACTGTCGAGGTGGTGCGCGAGCGGGCAACGAACGAGGCGCCGAAAGTGCGCTGATCGATGCGCGGCCGCCAAAACCCCTTCCCAACCTGCCCCAGAGGGGGGGGATAGGAGGCCAGCTTGCGTCACCGCATTTACGCCAGCATGCACTTAGGACCGGCGCATCAATAACCGTCCGGTTCAAAAAGGCCAACCCCCTCCCAGCCTCCCCCAGGGGTGTGAGAAAAGATCATCGCGCCATTCCTGCCAGTTATTGATGCGCCAATCCTTAGCCTCGAAGGCACTTTGGCGTGACGGCGGTCAATGATGTATCGCGATCACTTGTCCAGCAGCGGCTGAGAGGCAACCACGTCGTGGCTGCACTGGGGATCGTCGGGAAACCGTCCCTGCTTGTCGGGCCAGAGACATTGGACGGCTTGAAACGCGGTGGCCTGCCCCGTGTGCTTGTGGTGCCACATGGCGTATCTCATGTATTCGGCGTGCCAACGTTTGGCGACGGGCATGGTCTTGCAGGGATAGCCTTTGAGGAAGTCATCGAAGAGACCCGGTTCGGCGAAACGCCTGCCTTTCCGGGTCTGCTCGCCCATGCCGTCAATGACGTCCGCCATCAGATCCGTGTCCAGCCCGAACATGATGATCTCCGGGTGGCTCAGCGTGTGGAGCATTCCCACGGAATAGACGAAGCCCGGGCCTTCCTCATCGTCAGGAACGATGATCAGATGCCAGCCGTGCTGTTTGATGTTTTCCAGAGCCTGCTGTTCGATCTCATCACGCATGTGTTGTCTCCTGCTGCAATCCACAACGAAAGAGGCCCGTTTCACTTGAGAGGGCCTCGGCAAATCCGATCGGGAGTGCAGAGTGGCATCTCGCGTCGCGCCAGCCTCTGCCGTCCCGCGTGAGAGTGTCGCTGCGCTGAGGCTGTATGTCGAGTCATGCGGGGGGCGACACATGCCGGGGGGCACGGGCGCGGCTACCTGTGCATGGGCGAACCGCATGGGGTGTCACGTCGCGGCGGCGGGGCGGCATCGGGCTCTGCGATGCCCTCCGCGTTTGGATATTGGAATTTTGAGTTTTCCGTGCAAGCCGGGCACTGGACGGCGGACCGAAATGCCGCTATCCTTCCCCGCAAGTTTCGAGTCAGGAAAGGAGACTGGTGCATGGCTAAGCCACGGCGTCGCCGCAAGATCGGAAGTAAGAAGCGCAAGGCCCGACGTGACCGTCGCAAGCGCTAACGCGTTTGCCTTCGCCCGCGTGCGGGCGGATGGTCAGTTCGGAACAACTTGTCCGCTTGATTGATAATCATAACCGCACGGGGTCGGCGCAGGCGTGTGTGCCTCGCTCACCCCGTGCGGTGTTGTCTTCAATTCTGCTGGAGGACTCGGCATGGAACTCTTCGCCGATCGACTTCTCAAGGCCATCGACCAGACGAAGGCCCCCATCTGTGTTGGGATCGATCCGATTGTCGATCAGTTTCCCGATGCGATTCTTAAGCGTTTCCGGCGTGATGGCCGGATCGACGGCGAGGCGGCCGTCGATGCCACCTTTGAGTTTGTCACCCGCATCATCCGCGTGGTGGCGGGGCAAGTGCCGGTGGTGAAGTTCCAGTCGGCCTATTTTGAGCAGTTTCTCTCCGAGGGTGTTGAGGCCTATTACAGCCTGGTGCAGGAGGCTTCCGAAGCCGGGCTGCTGGTCATCGGGGACGTCAAGCGCGGGGACATCGGTTCGACCGCGGCCGCCTATGCCACGGCCCACCTGGCCGACCCCGTCAGCGAAGAGGGCACGGCGGACATTGTCACGCCGGACGCCATCACGGTGAACCCCTTCTGCGGGCTGGACACGATCAAACCGTTTGTCGACACCGCCAAGACATTTGACAAGGGCCTCTTCGTCCTCGTGCGCACGAGCAACCCCGGATCGGCCGCCTTGCAGGATGTCATGCTGGCTGACGGGCGCACCTGGTCGGAGATGCTGGCAGATTCCCTGAACCCGATCGCCACCGCCAACGGTCTGGTGGGGCAACTGGGGTTCAGTTCGATCGGGGCCGTGGTCGGGGCAACCCAGCCGCACACGATGGAGTCAATCCGCAAGCGTTTGCCTAAGAGCATTTTCCTGCTGCCCGGCTACGGCGCACAAGGGGCGACGGCCGACATGACCCGCGCTGCCTTTATCAATGGGCGAGGCGCCATCGTCTCGGCCAGCCGCAGCATCCTTTACGCTCACCGCGACAAGAAATACGTCGACCGATTCGGCGACGACTGGGAAAAGTGCGTCGAGCAGGCGGTGCTGGATATGAAGGCGGATGTGGCGGGGGTTGTCGGGATTTGAGTTGGCGGGCTCGCCGTCTGGCATCGATCGGGCTATAGTAAAGCGACTGTGTGATCGATGGAGGATGCGATGAGCTATGTGACGTTGTCCAGCAAGTACCAAGTGGTCATTCCAGAGCCAGTGCGCCGGTCTCTGAGCCTGCATCCCGGCGCCAAGTTCCAGGTGATTGCGTACGGCGGGCGGATCGAGTTTGTGCCCGTCTGGCCGATGCGACAGGCTCGCGGCTTTCTCCGCGGGATGGACACAACAGTCCTTCGCGAAAAGGACCGCGTATGAACGTGGTCGATTCGTCTGCCTGGCTGGAGTATTTTGCCGGTGGCCCCAACGCGGCATACTTCGCCGCGGCCGTTGAAGACGTCGAATCGTTGATTGTGCCGACAATCTGCATCTACGAAGTATGGCTCTCCGCAGAATCCGCTGATGGTCGCGAGGATGACACTACAGGTTGTGGTTGGTAAAAAGGGTGGATCGCTGGGCCAAGGAAGGTCCGGGTTTATCGTTTTACAGAGGATTCAGTCATGGACGGCAAGATCGACTGGTCGTTGTATACGCAGTTGCTGGGATTGCGGGATTTTGAGGTCGTGGACGTGCTTGAGGAGGCTCAAGGGAAGCAGCGGCGGCTGGTCCTACTGCCGCGGATAGCGGTGGGGATATGCCCGCACTGCGGCCGGGTGTGCGACCAGCGACACGAGTGTCACCAGTGGGCGGTGAGGGATCTGCCAATAGGCAGTATGGCGACGATGCTGGAGGTGCGGTTCTGGCAGTTCCACTGCGCCGACTGCGAGAAATTCTTCACGCCGCATTATGCGGAGATCGCTCCGGGTACTCATGCGACCGAGCGTCTGCTGGAACGGATGACGGAGATGGTGGGCTTCAGCGACATCCGCAATACGGCCAAGTTCTTCGGCGTGGCGGAAAAGACTCTGGAGAGTTGGTATTACCCGTTCCTGGAGCGCAAGCGTCAGCGGCCGGCGGAAGAGATCAAGCCGGTACGGTCGCTGGGGATCGATGAGCTATCGCTAAAAAAAAGTACCGGCAGTTCTGCTGCGTGCTGATCGACCATACCAATCAGCGGGTGTTGGACGTTCTGCCGAGCCGGGAGAAAGCGGCGGTGGTGGCGTGGCTGGAGGCGTCCAAGGCGTCGGGGCTGCTGGGAGAGTTGCAGGAGGTGACCTGTGATATGTGGGATGGGTATGTGGAGGCGACGAAGCAGGTCTTCGGGGCGGCCGTGCGAATCACCATCGACCGTTTCCATGTGATGAAGAACTTTCAGGATGGGCTGACGGGGGCGCGGCGGGAGATCCAGAGAAGGTTGGACAAAGAGCAAGCCAAGGAACTTAAGGGGAGCCGATGGCTGTGGGTGAGCAACCTGGAGAACCTCACCGCGGAGCAGCGACAGGAACTGGAGTCGTTGAAGCGAAAGTTTCCGGAACTGGGACGGCTGGCTGATCATCGGGAAGCCTTACGGCAGATCTTCGAGGATCCTCGAGTGACCAAGCCGAAAACCGCTATCGCGCGACTGCGGCAGTGGTGCCAGTGCGGAAAGCGACTGGGCCTCAAAGCACTGGAGAAGTTTAACCAAACGCTGGAGAACTGGATGGATAAGATCGCCAACTACTTCGTCGTGCGTTCGAGCAACGGGCGGACGGAGGGATTCAACCGTGGCTTGCGGACGATTCTCTGGCGGGCCTGCGGCATGACCAACTTCGGCCACTTCCGCCTGCGGGTGCTGCATACCTTCGGATGACACCTATACAAGATTCAGCGGCTTCTGCGGAGAGCCCGAAGTATTCAAGCGGGTCCTGCAACAGCGCGACGAAGACGCAGCGCTACAGGCGATCGCACAGATGCGCCTCGGCAAGGTCGTGGCATTGGATGACCTGCTGGCAATCGAGGCTGCGCACACCAGCCACAAACTCAAGTTGGCGATGGCGGACAGCGTTGTGCTTGCCACCGCCCGGCATTTTGATGCCGTCGTTTGGACGCAAGATGAAGACTTCGACGGCCTGCCGGACGTACATTATTTCGCGAAGGTTAAGTCGCCCAAGACGTAACCTGCTGGCATGTGAGGAGGAGGCAGCCGGTTTGCGCCGGCTGCCCCCTCTTCGTGTTCATGCGTCATTCAACTTCAGCACTTTGCCGCGGCCATGACCTCTTCTAAGTCGGCCTTGCCATCCGCCCCGATCAGTTTCAGGTCGAACTTTTCCTGAAGCACCTTGAAGATGCCGGGCGAGACGAAGGCGGGGGGATTGGGGCCGATGCGGATGCCCTTGACGCCCAGGGACAAGAGCGTCAGCAGCACGGCGACGGCCTTCTGCTCGAACCACGAGATCACCATCGTCAGAGGCAGTTCGTTGACCGAGCAATTGAACGCCTTGGCCAGGGCCACGGCGACCATGATGGCGCCGTAAGCGTCGTTGCACTGGCCCATGTCCATCAGGCGCGGCAGGCCGAGGTGGGTGCCGTAGTCGTGGTTGCGGATGCGGAACTTGCCGCAGCCGAGCGTGAGGATGAACGAGTCTTCCGGGGTGGCGATGGCGAAATCGCTGAAGTAGTTGCGGCCGACTTCGGCGCCATCGCAGCCACCGATGACAAAGAAGCGGCTGATCTTGCCGGCCTTGACGGCATCGATGATCGTCGGTGCCGCATCGAGCAGAACGGTGCGGTGGAAGCCGACGATGCTCTGGCCGGTGATCTTCTCGGGACAGGGGGGACACTTCATGGCGCACTGGATCAGCGCGGAGAAGTCGCCGTCCTTGATGCGCTGGCCATTGGCGGCGGCGGTTACACGGGTGGAGAAGAGCCGGTCGGCGTAGATGGCGGGCGGCGGCATGATGCAGTTGGTGGTGGCCAGGACGGGGCCGGGGAAGGCCGCCCATTCACGTTTCTGATCCTGCCAGGCGCCACCGTAGTGGCCGGCGAGATTCGGATGCTCGCGGAGTTTCGGGTACATGTGGGCGGGAAGCATTTCGCCGTGGGTGTAGACCTTGATGTTGGTGCCCTCGACCTGTTTCAGCAGGTCGCGGAGATCGACCAGGTCGTGGCCGGTGACGAGGATGCCCGGGCCTGCCTGGGTGCCTTCCTTGACGGTGGTGGGCGAGGGTTTGCCGAAGGCGGCGAGGTGGCCGGTGTCCAGCATCTCCAGGACGCGGAGGTTCTTCTGGCCGAGTTCCATCGCGATTTCAAAGAGCGAACCGATGTCGAAGTTGACGTTGGTCAGCGTGGAGAAGAGGGCCTCTTCGGTGAAAGCGCTGACGGCCTCGTCGTGTTGGCCCAGCCGGCGGGCGTGATGCGCATAGGCGGCCATTCCCTTGAGCCCGTAGAGGATGATCTCCTGCAGCGACTGCACGTCTTCATCCTTGCCGCACTTGCCGATCGCTCCGTCGCAGCCTACGCAGTTCTTGGCCTGTTCACACTGATTACAAAACATGAAGCACTCCCATCTGTAGTATCTCTTGCCGGCGATCGGCTGCGCCCACGGCAGCCCCACGCGTCACCAGCATGAGGTGGAGTATAGGGCAGTCACCAGAGGCGTCCTTGATTTGGATCAAGGGTGCGGGAATATCTCTGTTAATATGTTATGTAAGACCTATTCGCTGATAAATCGTGGATAGTTAGCTTGACATTCCGCCGGGCGCGCAGTCAGTTGTAGGTGCTTGTTGATTGCTCTGAACGATATTCAGGGAACAGGAGAAGCGCATGCAGTGGATCGAGCGAGTCAAACTGGCGTTGGTTATTCTGCTGGTGACGGCGACGACGCAGGCCGCGGAGCCTTCGGCGTGGTTCAAGACGCCGTTGACAAAAGAGATGCTCGACCCGGCCGCCTTTGCGGCGTGGGTTGATGGGAAGCAGATCACCGAAGGTCTGCCTGGGCGGGGCCCATCGCACGTACTCTGGACCCGCGACAGCCAGCCAGAGTGGGATGGCGTTAAGTTTGCCGACTCAAAGCAGCCCGGGGTGCGGCACCTGCGCATTGGCTTCAAGCAGGGCGTTGCGATCGGATCGATCCTGACGCGGACGAATGGCAAGCTCAGCGTCCTGAAGGCGACGGCGGCCTATCCTGGACGGCTTGAGGTCGATGAGGACTGGATTCCCGCCGAGCGCATGGGCGCTACGAAGGCTACGGCGGCCGCCACCGGCGCGGAGGAGTATGCGCTGTGGGTCTTGCCGCAGGTGCTGACGACCCGGGCGGTGCGGATCACCCACGATGCGCAGCTTGCCGATGGGAGTTACGCCGGATGGCTGGGCGGCGCGTATGTGCTGTCAACACGCATGGCGAACCTGGCTCCGCTGGCGACGGCATCGGCCAGTGCCAATGCTCAGTTTGCCAAGCGAGTGAACAATGGTGTGACCGATAGCTGGAGCATGTGGGAGAACGTTGCGGATCTGCGGTCGCAACCGGTCAGTGAGCAGCAGGCGGAATGGGTGACCCTTACGTGGCCTGCCCCGGTTCAGCTTAGCGGGCTCTGCACGCTGTTTACGGGGTTTTCGGCGGCGGAGGCTCAGACGTATAGCGGCCCGGCAGACCGGCATCCGCGCGATGCGGCCGAGACCGACTGGAGGACCATCGCGACGTACAAGGATCTCCCCTGTGGCTATCCGCTGCAACTCTATCCTGACTGGATGGACTTCGGGAAGTTGGTGACGACGCGGGCGGTGCGGCTGCGGATCACCAAGGCGGTCGATCCGGTTGGAGCGCATCCGCACATCGTAGACCGGCCAAAGGGCGGGAAGTCCGTGTGGCTAAGCGAGTTGATCGCGATGCATCCGCTGGCCGACGCGAGTCTGCAGAGCGTCCTGGACGTTCGGCCCGCCACGCCGGTATTGCAGCCGCCGATTCCGGTGCGGTTTACGCTGGCCGAGGCTGGATATGTGACCTTGGCGATCGATGATGCCAATGGCGTGCGCGTGCGCAACCTCGTTGGGGAGACGCGGTTTCCGGCCGGGGAAAATGTGGTGTATTGGGACGGGTCTGACGATCTGGCTCGGGACAATGAGGCGGCGCGACACGGCATTTATGAGATTCCCACTCGACTCGTGAGCCCTGGCACCTATCAGGTCCGCGGGCTCTATCGGAAAGAACTCCAACTGCGATATGAGTTCTCGGTGTATGACGGGAATGGCAATCCGCCCTGGGAGACGGCGGACAAGAGCGGCGGCTGGCTGACGAATCACACGCCGGCGCAGGCGGCGCTGTTCGTGCCTGCAGACAAGGCTCCTGGCGGGAAGCCGCTGGTGTTCCTTGGCTCTTATGTTTCCGAGGGTGGCGCCGGGCTGGCATGGGTGGATCTGGAGGGTCGGAAGCAGGGCGGCCGGGGCTGGGTTGGCGGTAACTGGACAGCCGCGCCGTATCTGGCGCGTGATACGGGAGCGCGTGGCGACGGCGAAGTCTATGCGTATGTTGCCTCGGCATTCAGCAGCGACGCGGATCAGAAGAAGGGCGAGATTCGCCTTACGGGATTGAGTGCCAAGGGCGACAAGGCGATCGTGAAGTATCCCTTCGATCCGACGAAGAAGGACCCGAATTGGGGTCAGGAGATTGCCGGGCTCGCGGTGAATGATGGGGTGCTGGTGGTCAGCATGCCGCTGAAGGGCCAGTTGCTGCTGGTGGATGGCAAGACGCGGGAGATCCTGGGTACGCCGGCGGTGGAGGATCCGCGAGGGGTGGCCTTTGACGGACAGGGGCGTCTGCTGGTGCTATCCGGAAAGCAACTGCGTCGCTATCCGGCACTGGGGCAGCCGGCGGCGACATTGGGCGCGGCGGAGGTCGTGGTCGGGAAGGATCTGGAGGACCCGCAAGGCATCACGACCGATGCGGCAGGACAGATCTATATCAGTGATCGGGGCACCAGCCATCAGGTGAAAGTCTTTGACGCGACGGGATCGCCTGTCCGCACGATCGGCAAGGCCGGCGTGCCGAAGGCGGGGGCGTATGATCCACAGCACATGAACAATCCCCGCGGTCTGGCCGTGGACGGCAATGGTCGCCTGTGGGTTGCCGAGGAGGACTATCAGCCCAAGCGGGTGAGCGTGTGGAGTCCGGAGGGCACACTTTGGAAGGCATTCTACGGACCTTCTGAGTACGGTGGCGGCGGGGCGATCGATCCGAAGGACAAGAACCGGTTCTACTACTACGGGATGGAGTTTGCGCTGGATTGGCAGAAGGGGATGTACGACCTGAAACGGGTGCTGTATCGTCCCACGCCCAAGGATCTCAAACTGCCCGATGGATTTGGCGTGAATGGGCAGCCGCAGACCGCGATCTACGCGGGCGGGTTTCAGTACCTGACGAATTGCCATACTTCCAACCCCACCGGCGGATCGGCTCTGGCAATACTGTGGCAAGTTCGCGATGGCATAGCCGTGCCCGCGGCGGCGTTGGGACAGGCGCAGAGCTGGGAGATATTGAAGTCAGACGCGCTGCGGTCTCGCTGGCCAGAAGGCGTCGACCCCAAGGGCAGGGCGGACCAGAATGTGGCACTGTTCTCATGGGCAGACCTGAACGTTGATGGGCAGATGCAGCCCGACGAAGTACAGATGGTTAAGGCTAACAGCGGTGGCGTGACGGTGATGCCGGATCTGTCGATGACCGTCGCCCGCGTGGACGGAAAGGCGATGCTCTACACGCCGGTGCGGACGACTCGCGAAGGCGTACCGGTCTATGACGTGTCGGCCGGGCAGGTGTTGTGCGCCGGCGCACAGGGGCCGGCCTCCAGCGGCGGCGATCAGGTTTTGATCGGCACCGACAAGTGGAGCATCCTGACTGTCGCTCCGAGCCCCTTTGCGGCCGAGGGGATGGGCGGGGCGAAGGCGGGCAAGGCGATGTGGAGCTATCCGAGCTTGTGGCCGGGGCTGCACGCCTCGCACGAGGCGCCGACTCCGGATCGACCGGGCGAACTGATCGGGACAACCCGGTTGCTGGGCGGGATGGTCACGCCGGTCGGCTCGGATGTCGGGCCCATCTGGACCATCAACGGCAATCACGGCAACATGTACATGCTGACCCAGGACGGTTTGTTCGTGGCGCAGTTGTTCCAGGACATGCGTCAGGGGAAGTCGTGGAGCATGCCTGCTGCCAGCAGGGAGATGCTGCTGAACGATGTAACGCTGCATGATGAGAACTTCTGGCCATCGATTACGCAGACGGCCGACGGGCAGATCTATATCGTGGATGGTGCCAGATCGAGCATCGTTCGAGTGGATGGATTGGGGACGATTCGCAGGCTGCCTGCTTCGCCATTGGAGGTGACGAAGACAGACTTGGAGAAGGCCAGCAGCTATTTCGTTCAGGTGGAGAAACTGCGACAGCAACAGCAGGGGCAAGGCGTGCTGAACGTCGTCCTGCGGAGGGCGGCGCCGACGGTGGATGGCAAGCTGGATGACTGGTCCAGTGCGAGTTGGGTGGACATCGACAAGCGCGGTGTGGCCGCCTATTTCAACAGCGATTCCAAGCCCTATAACGTGACGGCTGCGATGGCTGTCGCAAATGACCGCCTGTACGTGGCATATCGCACGGCTGACGCAAATCTGCTTCGCAATTCGGGCGAGGTGCCCAACGCGCTATTCAAGACCGGCGGGGCGCTGGATGTGATGATCGCGACCGATCCGTCGGCGAAGCCCGGCCGGACGGACCCTGTGGCGGGCGATCAGAGGTTGCTGGTGACGCAGGTGAAGGGTCAGACCAAGGCACTGCTGTATCGCGCGGTGGTGCCGGGAAGGAAGGAGCCGGTGCCTTTCTCGTCTCCGTGGCGCACCGTCACGTTCGACCAGGTCGAGGATGTCAGTGCCCAGGTGGAGCTTGCCGGGGTCGCCGGCGATTATGAGGTGTCCGTGCCGCTGTCAGTGCTGGGGCTGAAGGCAACGCCCGGAGTTCATCTCCGGGGCGACGTGGGCATCCTGCGTGGCAACGGCTTCCAGACGAATCAGCGTGTTTACTGGAGCAACAAGGCGACGGCGATCGTGGCTGACGTACCGTCCGAGGCGATGCTGATGCCGGGCCTGTGGGGGCCACTGCAGTTGCAGTCCGAGAAGTAGTACCCAGGGTGGAAATTGCGTGAGCGGATCGGCCGGTTCATTCCCCGGGACCGCGGAGATTGCGCCCGGTGGACTTGGCCACGATGAGCATGTAGGCCAGCATGCCGAAGGCCAGGCCGAAGCCGATCAGGCGCGAGCCGGTGAAGCGCGTGAGGAGCCAGGCGAAGAGGGTGCCGATTCCCAGCAGGCAGATCGTGTAGAGGATGAGCGAGCGGATTCGGCGAGGGCGATCGAGATTGATCTCCATTAGTGGCTTACTTTGGGCCTTGAGCTTCGGATCGTCCGGGTTCTCGGTCATGCCAGCTCCATGGGGTAGTCAAACAGTGACTCAACGCCGCCAGCGGTCACGAGGTAGTTGTTCTCGATACGGATGCCGCCGGCGAGTTCCGCGCCATACAGGCCGGGTTCGGCGGTGAAGACTTCGCCCTCCAGCAGTGTGTCATCCCAGCGTGGGTTGAGGTGCGGGAATTCGTGGGGCTGGAGACCGACGCCGTGGCCCAGATGATGGGGCAAGTCGCGGCCGCACGCGGCGCGGTAGGATTCGTTGACGGCCTGGTGGAGGTCACGGCATTTCACGCCGGCGCGGGCGAGTTTCTCGATGACGGGGAAGACGCCGGTGACGGTGCGCCAGGCGGTGAGTTGTGCATCGGTTGGCTTGCGGTCGACGGCGATAGCGCGGCAGTTGTCGGCGAAATAGCCGCGGTAACAGGGGCCGAGGTCCAGGATGTAAATCTGGCCGGCTTTGGCGAGGCGGCCACGTTTGGCCGGGCCGCCGGGGACTCCGCAGGCGTAGTCGTTGCCCAAGAGGGCGGTGAGCGGTTCGCCGGCTTCGGTAACGGCCGCGGCGTGGAGCTGGGCGAAGAGGTCGATCTCGTCGAGGCCGGGCTGGATGATCTGCCTGGCCCGGTCGTACATTGCGACGCAGCAGCGGATGGCCTGGCGCATCAGGGCGAGTTCGTCGGGGTCCTTGCGCCTGCGCATCTGCCAGAGATCGGTATCAATGCTGACGCACGCGCCGGGCAGTGCCAGGGCGATCTGGCTGGATGGCAGAGACGCGTCGATGCCGACACGGTGGGCGTGGCGCTCGGCCAGGGCCGCGAGAAGGGCGACGGCGACCTCCTGGGGCTGTTCCTGTCGCTGGGTGCCAAGCCAGTTGGCTTCGTAGCTGCGGACATCATCGGCAGCGACGTTCTGCGCCGGCGCATTGGCGGTAACGAGGCACGAGCGGCCGTCGGCGAAGAGGATCATCCCTGGGTGGTGGAGCCAGAATGGCAGATGAGCCGAGAAATAGTAAACGTGCTGGGGCAGGCCGACGACGATGGCGTCGAGCTTGCGATCGCGGCAGACTTGCAGCAGGCGGACCTGTCGTTGCCGGGAATGGTCGAGCGTGAGCATGGTATCAGGCCGGTTTAGGGGCGGCGGGGCGGTGGGAGCTCCACTCCACCGGCTTGGCATCGGCGTAGAGGGTCTCAAGGTCGTAGAACGCCCGGGCGCTCTCGCTGAAGACGTGGAAGATCACGTCGATCGCATCGGCGAGGATCCACTGGACGATCGTGCTGTCCAGCCCCGCCGTGGCGACGCTCTTGTAGCCGTTGGCATGGGCGTACTCGACGATGTCGGTAACAACGGTGTGCATCTGGCGATTGCTGGTGCCTGTGGCGATCACGAAGAAATCGGTCACGGGCGACAAGCCGCTGACGTCCAGCACGAGAACATTCGTGCAGCGGGTGTCGGCGGCCAGGGCGGCCACTTCGATGGCAAACAGCCTGGCGGCGGCCTTACGCTGGGGAGATTCGGGCTCGGGTTTCCGCGTGCGAAGTTCTTTGGTCTTTTCGGTCATCTTGGATGGTAGGATACTGTACAGGCGGCAAACGGCCAAATGTTCGAGGATATGAAGCCCTGTGATAACAGGGCGGAATCACATGCTGCCAGATATTTGCCAGAACTTGCGCTTTTGCGCAAAGCTGCTAAGCTGCCGTCAGCGTTAGCCGAGATCTCGCGCAGGTAACAGTTGCTTCAATCAAACACAAAAGGAGCTTGTGCATGGAAGCCCAAGCAATCGCTC
>JBBQTU010000115.1:0-13112 GCA_038213005.1 Tepidisphaerales bacterium
TGGCGGGGGTCTATTACTTCCCGAAACATGCGCAGAACCAGAGCGATTGCTTGGGCTTCCATGCACAAGCTCCTTTTGTGTTTGATTGAACCAACTGTTACCTGCGCGAGATCTCGGCTAACGCTGGCGGCAGTTTAGCAGTTTTGCGCAAAAGCGCAAGTTCTGGCAAATATCCGACAGCATGTGATTCCGCCCTGGTGGCCAACACAGCCCTCCCCACACCGCTTGCAAAGTGGCCACCGCCCAGATAAGTTTTGCGCGTTGCTGTCCGTCAGTTGGCCGCGTGGCCGGCGCAGGAATGGTGCCTGCCGCAAACAACACTTGAAGGAGTCCCTACAGATGATCGCCCTAGCCGACCGCGTAGCACTCGTCTCGGAATCCATTACCCTCGCTGTCAGCGCCAAGGCCAATGCACTGAAAAAGGCCGGCGTCGACGTAGTGGGTTTCGGTGCCGGTGAGCCGGACTTCGACACCCCCGCGTTCATCAAGGAGGCCTGCAAGGCCGCCATCGATAAGGGCCAGACCAAATACACCCCCACGCCCTGCATCCCCGAACTCAAGGCCGCCATCGCCGATAAGTTCAACCGCGAGAATGGCCTGCCCTATAAGCCCGAGAACATCACCACCGGCGCCGGCGGCAAGCACTGCCTTTACATGGCTTTTCAGGCCTTGATCAACCCCGGCGATGAGGTCCTCATCCCGTCGCCCTATTGGGTGAGCTACCCCGAACAGGTCAAGCTCGCCGGCGGGGTGTGCAGATTCGTCACCGGCGCCGAGGCCAACGGGTTCAAGATCACCCCTGAGCAACTTGAGGCGGCCATCACTCCCAAGACCAGGATATTCCTGATCAATTCCCCCTCCAACCCGGCCGGCCACGCTTATACGCCCGAGGAGTTCAAGGCCCTCGCCGACGTCATCGCCCGCCATCCCAACCTGATCGTGTTCTCGGATGAGATCTACGAAAAGCTGGTCTACGGCGGCCTGAAGTTCGTCAGCTTCGCCACGCTGCATCCGTCGCTGCTTGAGCGGACGCTGACGTTCAACTGCCACTCCAAGACCTTCGCCATGACCGGCTGGCGGATCGGCTACATCGGCGGACCCAAGGAAGTGATCTCGGCCATCAACAAGCTGCAGAGCCAGATGACCAGCCACATCACCAGCTTCACGCAGCCGGCCGCGATCGTGGCCCTGACCGACCCGCGCGCCGCTGAGAGTGTCGAGGCGATGCGAACTGAGTTCGAGAAGCGGGGCGAGCACATGTGGAAGCGTCTCAATGCGTTGCCGAATGTCACCTGTGTCCGCCCCCAAGGCGCGTTCTACTGCTTCCCCAACATTGGCGCCTATTTCGGCAAGACCGCTGGCACCACGCAGATCACCGATGCCGTCAGCTTCTCCGCCGCGCTGCTGGAACAGAACCACGTCGCGGTCGTCCCAGGCAATGACTCAGGGTTTGACACGCATGTGCGACTTTCCTTCGCGACCAGCATGGCGAACATCGACAAGGGTCTGGATCGCCTCGCTGAGTTTTTGAAGAAGCTATAGGATCCACGATGCGGATTCTGATCACAGCCGGGCCCACACGCGAGCCGATTGATCCCGTTCGGTTCCTCGGCAACCGTTCCAGCGGAAAGCTCGGCATGGCCCTGGTCAATGCGGCCATCGCCGCCGGCCATCAGGCGACACTGATTCTCGGCCCGGTGGAGATTTCGCCGCCAAGGGCGGCGCGCACGATCCACGTCGAGACCACCGCGCAGATGCACGCCGCCGTATTGCGCGAGTTCCCCTCGCACGACCTGCTCATCATGGCGGCCGCCGTCGCGGACTATCGCCCCAAAACCGTCGCCGACCGGAAACTCGGCCGCGGCGGAACGATGACGCTGGAACTCCAAGCCACTGAGGACATCGTCGCTTCGGCCGCCAGCGGCAAGCGCCCGGATCAGAAGGTGATCGGATTCAGCCTCGAGGCCGAGTCGGATGTCGCCCGTGCCCGGGAGAAACTCGCCCGCAAGAAGCTGGATATGATCGTCTTCAATCCGCTGCGGACGATGAACAGCACCACTATCTCAGCCAGCCTCCTCTATCCGGATGGCAGTCGAGAAGACCTTCCCGAACAGGACAAGGACGCCTTCGCTCGCACGCTGCTCGCGAGACTGGATGCGATGTTCAAGGCGTGAAGTCCACAGCCGCCAGCTCATCGCGACAAGGCAGTTCCGCGTCCTGGCGCATCTTCACCCACTGCAGGAACAATCCATGCGCCGGGGCGGTCTTGCCGGCCAGGCGGCGGTCGCCCGAGTCGATCATGCGAGCGATGTCATCACCCGTCCAGCGACCCAATCCTACATCCAGCAGCGTGCCGACCATGATGCGCACCATGTTCCAGAGAAAGCCGGTGCCCTCAATGCCGATCACGATGCGCGGCAGTCGCCAGCTCACATCACACTCCAGCACGGTCCGCACGGTGGTCTCGCGGCCGTGGCCCGCCTTGGCGAACGCGGAAAAGTCGTGGGTGCCGACAAACCGCTGCGCGGCCTCGCGCATGGCCCTGGTGTCCAGCGGCCGCCACTGGTACCAGCAGAGGTCCTCCATGAAGACATGCTTCTGCGGGGCGTTCCACAGGATGTACTGATAGCGTTTGGAAACGGTGGAACTGATGGCGTCGAACGTGTCGGGCACGGGTTCGGCGTGGACGATGGCGATGTCGTCGGGCAATCGCGAACTCACGGCCCGCGCCAGGTTGACGCCGGGGATGATCTTGTCCGAGTCAAAGTGCGCCACCTGCCCCTTGGCGTGAACGCCCGCATCGGTGCGTGAAGAGCCCACAAGGTTCACAGGATGCCGCACGACGTGCATGAGCGCCTTGGCGACCAGTTCCTGCACGGTCGGGATCCCGTCCAGCCCCAGCGAGGCGGGTGACGGACCCTTGTAGAATTCGTTGGGATACTGCTTCTGCCAGCCGTGGTATCGCGTACCGCGATAGGCGATGGTGAGTTTGTAGCGTTGGGTTGGCATTGGCAGGCCAGAGAATACAGTCCCGCCGCGCGATTGAGAAATCGCCGGGGGCGAGATCGGGCGCTCAAGGCCGTGCCTAGCCGGGCAGAGCAGACACCGATAGGTTCCGTAGTCTGTCGCGTCGCCAGACTGGCGTTGCCGTTCTCGCTTCTCGCACTGGCGCTTCGCGCACTTGGTGCCGTGGGTAAATATCCGTACACTGTGTCGCCCATGAAGCCCAAGACACTGATATTGAGAACGGCCGGGACGAACTGTGACAAAGAGACTGCGCATGCCTTTGAGTTGGCCGGCGCCCAGGTCGAGTTTGTCCACATCAATCGCTTGCTGGAAGACAACACGATCCTTCGCGGATTCCAGCTCATGGCGTTCCCCGGCGGGTTCAGCTATGGCGACGACATCGCTGCAGGGCGGATTCTTGCCAACCAGATTGCCAATCACCTCAAGGATGCGATGGTGGAGTTTGTCCAGGCCGGCAAGCCGATCATTGGCATCTGCAACGGGTTCCAAGTGCTGGTGAAGACCGAACTGCTGCCGGGCAGTGTGGCGGGCAAGACCGGACAGACTTGTACGCTGACCAACAACGACTGCGGCCGATTCGTCGACCGCTGGGTGAAACTGGCGTCCCACAGCAAAAAGTGCATTTGGACGCGCGGCCTCGAGCCGTTTGAGCTGCCGATCGCACACGGTGAAGGCAAGTTTGTGCCCTCCGGCGAAGCCGTGCGCAAGGCGTTGTGGGAAGGCGATCACGTGGCCTTGACGTATGCGAAGGCGGACGGTTCGCCGGCCGGTGGACAGGAGCCGTTTAACCCCAATGGCAGCACGGATGACATCGCCGGGGTGTGCGATGCCAGTGGGCTGGTGTTTGGGCTGATGCCGCATCCAGAGCGGTTTGTGGATGCGACGCAGCATTATGCGTGGACTCGACGCGGCGGGCTCGACAAGCCGGGTTCGGGGCTGGCGATCATGAAGAATGCCGTGGACTTCGTTACCAAAGGCTAAGTGATCGCGGGCGTAAATACGGTGACGTCTGAAGCCCCAACGGGGCGGCATTCTTCAGCCCAGGGTGAGCGTACTCGCGTAGCCCTGGGTCAGCCGATCGCCGACACGAAGAGCCCTGTAAGGGCGACACACGGCTGCGGGATCAATACGTCACCGAGCTTACGCCATGAACCACTGAGCGGCCGTCGTCGCAGCAGAGTGCCGCGCATCTGAGTCAGAGAAATAGAAACTGCCGATCTCCTTGTGGAGATCGGCAGTTTTGTTTTCGTCGCATCGATTCGGACCGCCTGATTTAGAAGCGGAAACCGATACCGAAGTCAACCGTGAAGTAGGACAGGTTGTTGTCCTCGAACCAGTAGCTGTATCCCGTACGGCCAAACACGAAGGTCGTGCCGTTGACGAAATACTTCAGACCGGCTTCCGGGCCAGCGATCCACGAAGACGAGTGGAGCTTCGTTTCGCTGCCGTCGGGATTGATCTGGAACTGGTCCTGATTCGTATAGGAATAGCCCATGAACGCGCCAACGAACGGCTGGAAGCGGCCGAGGTCGATGTGGTAGTCCACGGCGCCGACGCTCACGCCGGTCCACCCCTCACCGTTTCGCTGGGCAAAGCTCTCGAAGTTGCCGTCGCTGTTGGTGGTGAAGGTGCCTTGGCTGCTGGCATTGCGGCTGGAACTGTGAACCAGCGACTGGCGAAGGCCCAGTTCCAGTTCTTTGGTGGCGAAGTAGCCGACTTCGACCGTGGCGCCGATGGTGTCGCTGGTCGTGCCATTGCTGACCTGGCCACCGCCGTTGAGGGCCAATTCCCAGTTACCAGCTTCGAATTGAGCGCTGGCGAACGCGGGAAGAACCATCAGACCGAGTGCAGGAAGTACGAATTTCCGAAACATGACAAGCCTCCCTTATAGGAGAAACTGAACTCTGCCACGGACAGTCCTTGTCGCGTGGTGGGCGAAAACGCCCAAGCCGCTAATGCGGCCAGCGCGAAGAGGTGGGAAACGCTTCCCGATGAGACAGCCTTCCTCGCCCTGGGGGCCACCATGGCCCCTTCGGCCGGTACTACGACCGACCAATCACCATTCAGTGTACCGAGCTCAAACGGAAATGCAAACGGTAGAACTCCTAATTCGCCCAATATTTTACCGCGGCCAATTATCATAACCTCAGTGAGATTCAGCGCCTGTCGGCTTGGACGGACCCATGGGCGATGCCGTTGCCGGCTGCAGGCGATCGCTGAGGTAGCCCACGTGCAATCGCAGGTCATAGAGCTCCTGCATGAACGACAAGGGAACCTTGACCCGCGCCAGCTCACGGTCCAGGGTCTGCAGTTCGTCACGATCGGCTCTCAGTTGATCCGCGGATGGGGCTGCCACCTGGCGACCGTCGATACGGCGGAGCTGGGTGTACCACCGATAGATGCGCGAACGCATTCGCCAGCGATAGACCACCGGAGTCAGCTTGAGCAAGGGCAGCAGGACCACGAGGGTCGGCAACACCAGAATGAGTAGCCGGTCGATCAGGGATGCCACCCAGAAGGGCAGAGTACGGTGCAGGAAGCTCTGGGGAATCTTGAGGAAATGCACTGCGTCGCCATCCATTGGAATGTCTACATAATTCGCACTGGGGAAGAGGCCCGGGTCGTTGAGCAGGGTGCCTGCGGCATGCACCTTCCTTGCGGCCTGTACCAGTAGTTCGGCGATGGCGGTGTGGGTCGTATCGCGGGCGACGATCATTGCCGCGGGCGCGACCAGTTCGACGTCTTGCTGGGGCAGGTCCTTTGCCAGGTCGAGCGAACCCTCAAAGAGCGTTACCCGGGAGAGAAAGCCCAGGCGGCGCGCATAGGCCTCGGCGTTCTGCAGGCTCATCAGATGCACGCCGGGGGTCCGGATCAACTGTTGAATCAGGGGGTTCTCCGGGCCACTCACCACGAAGACGGCATCAAGGCGGCCGTCGGCCAGCGCGACGGCCGCGGCGGGGCCGGGCTGGTCACTGAGGACCGTTGTTGTGTCCGTGGGCGTCGCGACCCCATTCTCATGGAGCACGCGCTCGGCCAGAGCCCTCCCTCCGCTGCCGGTGGGGCCAATGCCCAGTTTCTTGCCGGTGAGTGCCGTGAGGTGGGTGATGGGCGTGGGGCTGCGGTGGAATACCCACAGCGGCTCAAAGTAGACGCTGCAGATGGCTCGCAGGTGCTCGCGCTTCTCCGCGGCTGGTGCGGTACCGCCCTGGACCAGCGCGATATCGACATCGCTGAGCGGGTCCAGCAGCATCTGATAATTTTCAATCGACCCGGCCGACGGCTTGACGACGAGTTCGAAACCATTGTCGGCGAAATAGGCGGCGTAGCTTCGGGCAACCGCGTCATAGACGCCTCCGGTGGCGCCGCCGGCCATGACGATTCGATGCGGGGGCGCCGGCTGGACAAAGTGCCATGTGACGCCGAAAACCAGTGTGACGATCAGAACCATGGGCAGCGCCAGCTTCAACCACTCCAGCCAGGAGTGCCGCGCTTCGCCGAATCGACCCGAAAGTCCACTCATGATGCCTCCGATATCCCTGTAAGCGAACTCTACTGCTAAAGTATATCCTGCTCCGCCAGCCGGCGGCGCGCCAAGGCCCAGAGCGCCACGCCTCCCATCATCAGGATGAAGCTCAGCAGTTGCCCCATCGTCAGCCAGCCCATCGCGATAAACCCGAGCTGCGCGTCGGGCTGGCGCGTGAATTCCACCGTGAACCGGAACAGGCTGTAGAGTATGACGAAGAGCCCCGCAGTCCTGCCGTCGTAGGCTCTGGTAAATCGCCGCGCGCCCCACAGCAGCACCAGCAGCAGGGGGCCTTCGAGCAGGGCCTCATAGAGCTGCGATGGATGTCGGGCAAACTCTTCGCCGGGAAAGATGACGCCCCATGGCAGGTCTGTCGGGCGGCCGACCAGTTCGGCATTGATGAAGTTGGCGAGTCGTCCCAGCAGCAGGCCGACCGGCGTGACCAGGGCCAGGTTGTCGGCGATGTTCAGAAGCGAGGCGCGGTTTCGCCACGACCAGAACCAGAGGATCAGGACGACGCCGATGAGCCCGCCGTGGAAACTCATCCCGCCACTCCAGATGGCAACCGGCTCATACCAGGGCTCAACCTGATCGGAAGGGCGGTGATACATCAGCCACCAGCCGGCCCGCCCGCCGATCACGACACCCGCTGCCAGGTAGATCATGAGGTCGGAGATCTGTTCCTTTGTGAGGCGCAACTGGCGCCGCTTGCTCAACGCCTCAAGTGCGAGGTAGCAGAGAACAAACGCCAGGAAGTAGGCCAGCCCATACCAGCGAACAGCCAAGGGACCCAGGCGGAAAATCACCGGGTCAAACTCGGGGTAGCGGATCGCGGCCAGCAGCAGGTTCGTCATGAGCGTGACAACAATAGCATACATGCCGGGGAAAAGGCACGGTGCGGGCTTCGCCGCAACCGGAGGCACGGAGGCAACAAGGGACGAAACGACGAAACGACGAAGTGACAAAGGGACGAAGGGACGGGCGAAGATGTTGTGGCAGCCATTGCATTCGATGTTGCCGTGGGCTAATGTCGCACGGATATCATGCCCCAGCAGCCTGACATGCCGCCCCAGCTTCGCATCGTCTTGCGGGCCACTCCAACGCCCTGGCACAGTTCCAACGGTATTACGCGCCTGAGTGTTTTTCTTGGTCTGACTGCGGCGTTTGGCGTGTTTGTGGTGGCGGCGGGGGTGCTCTACTATCGCTACCTGACCGTGCAGCCGCCCACGTGCAGCGTTTGGGTGATGGGCGACTCGACCCTCGATGGCACCACGATCACCGTGTCGAGCCCTTCGCTTGAAACGCCCCTGCGAGACACCATTCAGCCGGTCACCCGATTCTCGGCTCGGTTTTTTATGAATCCGGGCACCTACCACATCGTGATCACCGACAAAGACGGCAAGACGCTCTTTGATGACCGGGTCGACCTGTATCCGAGTTTCCCCTTTGGGGTTGACCTGACTCGCAGCAAGCCCGAAACTCGGCCATCGTGACTGAAACCAAACCCGTTGTTGTCGTGACCGAAGGCTCGGACAAACCGCCCCTCGATTGGCTGCGCACCCAGGCGACGGTCATCGAGACCGCCCTGGGCGATCCCTCGCTGGATTCGGCCCTGGCTCAGGCCCAAGGCCTGCTTGTCCGGACGTACACCCGCGTGACCGAGGATTTCCTGGCCAAGTGCCCCAGGCTCCGCGTGGTCGGCCGGGGTGGCGTGGGTCTGGAGAACATCGACGTCAAAGCCTGCCGCGCTCGCGGCATCGAGGTCGTTTACACGCCCGACGCCAACACGCTGGCGGTGGGGGACTTCGTCATCGGCTACATGCTCCAGTTGCTGCGCCCGTGGTGCTTTTTTCGCGAGCAGGCGTATGAGCCCAAAGAGTTCAAGCGGGTGCGCGAGACGGTTCGTGGCCGGCAGCTCAATGAGCTGACGCTCGGTATCCTTGGCATGGGCCGGGTCGGCCGGCGGCTTGGCCACATCGCTGCCAATGGGTTTGGCATGCGTGTGATCTACAACGACCTGCTGGACGTCGCCGGACAGCTCGACTTTCCCGCGACGGCGGTCGACAAGGAAACTCTCTACCGCGAGGCCGATGTCCTCTCGCTCCATGTGGACATGCGCCCCGGGAATGGGAACCTGATCGCCGCCGGGCAACTGGCGCTGCTGAAGCGGAGCTGCATCCTGATCAACACCAGCCGCGGCGAAGTGCTGGATGTTCAGGCCCTGGCCGATGCGGTGCGAAACAAGCGCCTGGCGGGAGCCGCTTTGGACGTCTACTGGCCGGAGCCGCCGCAAGCCGATTTTCCGCTACTGGGTCTGGACAACGTCCTGCTGACCCCGCACCTGGCCGCCCGAACGTATACGGCGATCGGGAACATGAGCTGGGTGGTGCGGGACGTGGTGGAGGTCCTCGCCGGGCGGACGCCCAGGTATCCCGCCCCTGCCTGGCGGTGAGGGGCGAAGTAGGCACGAAGGCAACAAGGGACGGAGGGGCGGGCAGGGGAAGATGTTGCACG
This sequence comes from Tepidisphaerales bacterium, assembly GCA_038213005.1. Taxonomy (GTDB): domain Bacteria; phylum Planctomycetota; class Phycisphaerae; order Tepidisphaerales; family Tepidisphaeraceae; genus JBBQTU01. Next base: position 9,065 of record JBBQTU010000115.1, read on the forward strand.
GTTGCCCGGCGGGGCATTGGATCGTCCGCACCTCACATGATTTTGGGCTTCGCCGCTGTTAATCCCCCCCCAGATGCGCGGGTTGTTGCAAGAGGGGGTGGGGGGGTGCCGATAGGGATTCCAACAATCAAGACGCCCATCGCATAAGTGCAGCAAACGCCCTCGCTTGCTTCTCTCTGCCGTACCCGGGAACAAGACCGCGACGGATGTCTCACGTTTAGCCACACTTCCTGCGCGCTATGGCGTCACCCAGGTCTTCGCGGTCAACACCGCTGTAGAACAAGATGCGCTCCCGCAGTTGTGTATCCTCCACGTCCCGCTCATCCGCATATGGATGCCCCTCCAGCCACTCAAACAGCTCGGTGTAGATTCCGCGTCCCGCGAACTCGTCAATGCCCCACACCACGACGTTCCTCGAGTCGCGTACCTTGGGCCACGCAGTCCGCCGCGCGTCCAGCAGCAAGTACGGTCGTCCGTGGTACGCCAATTGGCTCAGCGTGCGATTGAATCTGTCAATGTCGCTTTCGCCCACCTCCGCCAGTTCATGCACCAGGACGCTCAGTGATTCCGCCCGCCCTTCCACCAGCGCGTTGTTGATCTCCATCGAGATGAATTTGATACCACTCGGGGCGTAGTAGTCCGGGCGTTTTTGCTTGAGCATCTCCATGAGCTGGTCGAACCGCTCTCGCTCACCGTGGTCAAAGGTGTCGTCAAACAGCAAAGCGGCGACCATGTCGCCTTGTCAAAACGGCGACCATGTCGCCTTGTCAAAACGGCGACAGGTCACCGCTTCACTCCGCCATGTCATTCAGGCGGTTGATCAGCATGCGCAATCGTCCTTGGTCCCGCCTATTGAACGCGAATACCAGCCGATGCAGCTCAGCCAGGTCCGGCTCATCGCTCTCAATCGGCAGGGCCGCCGTCGCGTGGAACGCGCCAGTGACCTTGATGTCCGAGAAATCCCTTTCGATCGCGGCCACCTGCGCCGCGGTCGCCCGATGCTGCAGCCGGATGATCAGGTCATCGCGGTGGTAGCGAATACTGTGGAAGTTGGCATAAAAATGCGTCACCTCATGCACAGCCCGATCCAGATCGTCGGTGATCGTATACAGCACCAGGTCTTCCTTGCTGATCAGATCCCGCCCCAGCAGTTCCCGCTCAACGAACTGGCTCCAGTTCTTCCAGTACGTTCCGCCGGGGCAGTCCACCAGCACCACCGGCATCGGAATGCACTTGCCCGTCTGGATCAATGTCAATACCTCAAACCCTTCATCCATCGTGCCAAACCCGCCCGGGAACAGCGCAATGGCGTTGGCCGCCCGCACGAACATCAGCTTGCGCGTGAAGAAGTATTTGAAGTTGATCAGCTTCTTGTCTGCGGCGATCGTCGCATTGGTCCTCTGCTCAAACGGCAGCCGGATTGCCAGGCCAAACGACGGATCCGGCCCCGCGCCGCCATGCCCGGCCGCCATGATCCCGCCTCCAGCCCCCGTGATCACCATCCACCCCTTGCCCGCCATCGTCCTGGCAAACATCTCCGCCTGCCGGTAATCCGGATGGGTCACCGCCGTCCTGGCGCTGCCGAAGATGCTCACCTTGCGCACGGCCCGATAGGGCGTGAATACCTTCAGCGCATAGCGAAGCTCCTTCACCGCCTTGGTGATCAGCTTCACATCCCCGCGATTCGTCTGGTCACGCAGCAGCTTGATCCCCGTCTCGGCGATCTGCCACGCCAGATCCCCCTCGGGAATGTCCTGCATCACCGCCTGCAGTTGGTGTATCATCGCCTCGGCCGGCGCCAGTTCGCCCTGACCAAGCTGCCTCGGCCGCTCGGCCGATTCCTGCGTCTGCTCCAGATTTTCCGTGTAGTCTGTTGGTTCCATAGCTTTGTTTGCGTAATCCTATGAACCGCCCGGCCACGTTCAGATCATAAACCACAGGTAAATCCTACGGAAGATCGGGAAGTTATTTCAGCCCCGGTCTTTAGTGGACCGTGAAATAGCGGATGATGTCCTGGTAGGTGACGAACAGGAACACAAACGCCAGCAGGCCGATGCCGAGGTATTGGGCGACCATCTGCATGCGGTCGGAGACCGGGCTGCCTTTGATCTTCTCGATCAGTAGGAACGCGAACAGGCCGCCGTCGACAATGGGGATCGGCAGGAAGTTCACGACGGCGAGATTGGCGCTGATCATGGCGAGGAACCAGATCAGATAGTCTGGCCCTCTGTCGGCGAATACGGTGCCGGCGTGGAAGATGCCCAGTGGGCCCATCATGTTTTTCGGACTGACCGAGCCTTCGGTCATTCGCCGCAGGGTGATGTAGAACTGCAGGATGAAGTCGCGCGTCTCACTGACGCCCCACATGGCGGCCGTCACCGGATCGCTGGTCTTCCGCTGCGTGGTCATGCCTTCGAGCACCAGTGAGTGGGTGTAGCGATGACGAGCGAGTTTCTCGGCGTCATAGTGGCCCAGACGAGTCATGTATTCCCTGACGTCGGTGGGATCGCCCGAGGGGCCGATGGCTTCAACGGCGATGTCGGTGTCGGGCTTCTGTTGCTGGAGGACGCGCAGGGCGCCAGCCCAGGTCCCTACGGTCTGGCCGGCGATCTTGCGGATGGTGCTGCCCGGCGGGATGCTGGCGGCGGGGGAGTTCGGATCGACCGCAGCTACCACCACCGCGTCCAACTCGGCGCGGGCGCGTACCCCAAGCCCCTTGCCGGATTCCAGTCGGACAGTGGGCATCAAGCCTTTGACGTCGAGTTCCTTGCCGTCGCGAAGGACGGTCAGGTCGATGGTCTTGTTGTCTGCCCCGGCCGCAGCGACGCGCGTGCGGAACTCCTCAAACGAGGGGTTCATCCTCACGTCGTCTCCGGTGTGGATGGCGAGGATCACATCGCCGGGCTCGATCCTTCCCTTTGCGGGCGAGGCGTCAGTCAGGCTGTCGATCACGGCACGCGGATGCATTCCGGCGACCGTGTAGGGTCCGCCGCCAAAGGGCATCGCGGGCTCCGTCTTAAGGCTGACCTGCCGCTTGGCGCCACCGGGACTCATCTGCACTGTCAGTTCGACGCTCTGGCCGCCGGAGGCCTGCACGGCGTCGTCAAGCTTGTTGATCTCGTCGATCTTCACGGGCTGGCCGTTGACGGCGACGATGGCCTCGCCGGGCTGCAGCAGGCGCTGTTCGGCGGGCAGGGCCTCGTATTCCTGAAGGCTCTGGGGCGTGGTCAGCGTGGGGGCGCGCAGTTCGCGGGGCATCTCGATGCCGAGCATCAGGAAACCCGCGGCAGACGTGGAGGAAGGCCGCGGCGTGAGGAGCACTTCCTGCTCGGTGCCGTTGGTCCGCTTAACCAGCAGTGTCAGCGGCTGACCCGCGCGGGCGAGGGCTGTATTCAGGCCGATCTTGGTAAAGTCGTGCTGGACGGCACCGTCGATCTTGAGAAGCCGGTCGCCAACATGCAGAGGGGCCGGCTTGCCGTCTACCGTCACGGCTTCCTGGGCCGGTGACTGCGGGGCGACGCCGCCGACAATGGCGGGGGGAACCTTCATGCCCATCATGAACACCAGCATGAAGCCGATGGTCCCGAAGATGATATTCATGATGACGCCGGCCGACACGACCAACATGCGGGCGGCGATGCTCTTGCCGTTAAAGGAGCGTGGGTCGGCGCTCTTGGCGTTGGGGTTCATGTCGTCCTGGCCCAGCATTTTCACATAGCCGCCCAGGGGGATCCAGTTCAGACGGTATTCGGTGTCGCCCAGGCCCAGTTCTTTCGCGGCCTGATTGATCTGTTCGGTAGTCTGGCTGGGCTTATCCTTGGGCGATTCGCCGGTGCGATGGCTTTCGATGTGCTGCCTGACCCGCTTGTCAAACTGTTGGGCGGTGTTGCCGACGGCGAACCCAATACCTTTGCGCCAGCAGATGAGCGCCTGGCCGAAGCCCAGGGCGAACTGCTCGACCTTGATGCCGACGGCCTTGGCGGCGAGAAAGTGCCCCAGTTCGTGAACGAAGATCACGAACCCAAATCCAACAATCAGCAGGATAACT
>JBBQTU010000116.1:0-13089 GCA_038213005.1 Tepidisphaerales bacterium
TTGTCCCGGTGGACGACCTCATCGTACGCGGCTTCCTTGAGCATCGCGCGGACCTCGGCCGTTTTCTTACCGATGACTCTTCGCAGCGTGAAGCTGTCGTAGTTGCACAGGCCGCGGGCGATCAACTCGCCCGACAGCGACTTGATCCCCACGCAGTCGCCTTGTTCGAATTCGTCGGCGACCGATGTGATCCCCGCCGGCAGGAGACTCTTATGTTTCTCAATCAGCGCAACCACCGCACCGGCATCCACCACCACGTGGCCCTTGGGCTGCAGCGCCCCGATCCAACGGTGACGGCTGGGCCGGGCTTCGTGGCTGGGCAGGAACAGCGTCCCCAGTTCATCGCCATCCAGCAGGCGCACCAGCACGTTCTCATCCCGCCCGTTGGCGACCACCATCGGGCTGCCCGAACCGGTGACCATCCGCGCGGCCTCCAGCTTGGAATCCATGCCGCCTTTGCCCATGGCGCTCTTCTCTTTGCGCACCAGCCCGTGCGCCTCATGCAGGTTGGGCACGGTGCGAACGCTCTCGTGATTCGCATCCAGCAGGCCATCCACCACCGTCAGCAGCACCAGCAGGTCGGCCTGCGTGGCGTGTGCCACCAGCCCGGCCAGGATGTCATTGTCGCCGAAGGTGATGCGGATGATCTCGTTGGTGCTGATCGTGTCGTTCTCATTGATGATCGGCACCACGTTCATCGCATGCAGGGCGTTGATCGTGTTACGCACATTGAGGAACCGCGTGCGATGGTCGATGTCTTCGCGCGTCAGCAGGAGTTGGGCGACCTGCAGCCCGTGGGGGGCAAACGCCGTATCCCACGCCGCCATCAGTCGCGGCTGGCCGACCGCCGCCACCGCCTGCAGCGCACCCAGATCGGTCGGCCGCTTGGCGAGGTTGAGTTGCCGCAGTCCCGCGCCGATCGCGCCCGACGACACGATCGTCATCAAGATCCCGCGCTGGCGCAGTGTCTGCACCTGCTGCGCGATCCGCGACAGGAACGCCGCATCCAGCCGCTTCTGCCCGTCGGCCAGCAGTTGCGTGCCCAATTTCACGACCACGCTCTTAACGTGACCCAGGTGCTCGGTGCGTGTCTGTTGCATGATGAGTTCAGCCACTTTCACTCGGGAGATATCTCCCGCAATTTCCGCTGCGCCAGACCATCGCGACGCCCGGCCGCTGCGGCGAGCCAGGACGCCAGCGCCTCGCCCTTCCTCGGGTCCAGTAGTTTCTCCATTGCCGTCAGTTGCGACTTCAGACGCGATAGCGAAGCTTTGATGTTGTCGCGGTTGTCCAGCAGGATATCACGCCACAAGCCGCTGTCGCCGCTGGCGATGCGAGTGGTGTCCATGAATCCCTTGCCCGCCAGCGGCAGCGAGCCCTCAGCCTGCATCTTCACCAGCGCCCCGGCCAGCAGATGCGGCAGATGGCTGATATCCGAGAGGGCCGCATCATGTTCCTCAGGCGACATCCGCACCGTCTGCATCGACAGCGATCTCCAGAACGCCTCGATCGCACCCACGGCCGCGCGGTCAGTGCCGGCCGTCGGCGTCAGGATGCACGTGGCATGGGTGAACAGGTCGGCCCGGGCATACTCCACGCCGCGCTTCTCGCTGCCGGCCATCGGATGAGACCCGACAAAATGTGTGCTCCCCGGCAGGATCGTCTCGGCCAGGCGCACCACCGTCCGCTTCGTGGACCCTACATCGGTGACCAGGCACCCGCTTGGAAGATGGGGGGCAATCTCGCGCAGCATCGCCTCGAACACCCCAACCGGCGTGCAGAGAACCACCAGGTCCGCCTTGGCGACGGCGTCGGCTGTTGAGTCGGCCACACGGTCGATCGCGCCGAACTCGGCCGCCCGGTCAAGCGTGCTGCGGCGGTGCCCGAAGCCCGTGAGCCGGCAATCCACGCCGGCCGCCCGCAGCCCCAGCCCGATGGACCCGCCAAGCAGGCCCACGCCGATGATGGTGATGTTCTTCATTGGCATCGCCCGCGATGATAATCCAGCCTCAGGAGTCCGTCCAAGCAAGGGTGCGAGACAACAGAGGGAGTCAAGTGGAGATTCAGGCTAGAATGCCTTGAGTTTGTCGCCCAGGTTGTGCTTCAGATTCCACTTCTTGGTCGTGTCCAGCGCCACCTCCAGACAGATGAAGAAGCGATCCTTGTGCTGCTTGAAGTAGTCCACCGTCGTGGGGGCAAGGTCGTAGTCCAGACAGATCAGCGCCTCCTTGAACGGGTCCTTGGCGAGGAAGACTTCGTTGCCGGCAAAGTCGGCCTGCTTTTCCAGCATGTAGTTGAGCGTGAAACCGTTCTTCAGCAGCACTTCGTCCAGAATGCGATCCCGGTCCCAGCGAACATTGAACGTGGCTTCCTTCTCGCGGATGTAAGCCTTGAGCAATTCGACGTTCTCCGCCTCAGTCTTCTCGGGGTCCGGGCAAAACTCCACGCGGGGGAAGGCGCTCTTCGCCAGCGTGTAAACACGGAAACCAAGTGATGCTGCAAACTCCCGATGGGAGTCGGACGGCAACAGACTCTCCGTCTCCTTTTGTAGCTTTCCTATTACCCGCTTTCCCCGTTCTATCGTGATTTCACTGATCCGCGTGAACCCCTTGCGATGTGCGGGCGTGTCGGCACCAACAAGCTCGGGCAACTGGGCGAGGATGAACTTGCGGCTGCCACCGTCTTCCTTGTTCAGTTCCATCACGGCTTGCGCCGTTGTTCCGCTGCCCGCGAAAAAGTCTAGAACGAGACAGTCCTTGTCACCGGCGGTGTTCAGAAACCGCTGGATGAGGGCAACGGGCTTCGGGAACTGAACGACCACTTCGCCGTCGAAGAGCGAACGGAGATCGTCTGTGCCCTGTTGTGTGTAGATACCATCGATCACCGAGAACGGTTTTAGCCCCCGTTTTTCTCCATCGTCTTTGATCAGATACTGTTTGTAGGAGATGGACCAGCCACCCTCGCGCTTCACGAAGACAAGCCCGTCCTCAGCGAGCACTCTCATCACGCGATCTTTGCTCCACCACCATTGTCGTTTTGGGAGCACCTCGGTGCCGTCTGGGGCCGGGATGGCGAAGACGAGATTCTGCCTCGCGTCCATGCTCTTGGTAGCCTCCAAAGGCTTCAGGCGATAAGGGCCCTTTGTTTCGGCGTACTTGTCCCGATACTTGTAATATCGTTCCTCCGCGCCCGGGTCTGGTGGTAGCCAGAATGCATCTAACTCGTGAATGTCTTTCGCGTAAAGAAGGCAATACTCGTGCTGCCGAACCGCGAATTGCTCCTTCGCCCCGCCGCCGTAGGACTTCTTCCACACGAAACACTCAACGAAGTTCTCTTCACCAAACACATCGTCCATGACCCGCCGAAGATTCTGAACCTCGTGATCATCAATCGAAACAAAGATCAGACCGTCGGGCGTGAGCAAGTTTCTGGCGGTCAGCAGTCGCGGATAGATCATCGAGAGCCAGTTCGAGTGGTAACGGCCGTCGGCATCGGAGTTGCTATCAACCTTGACGCCGTTTTCCGTCACGCCGGTCTGTTCCCAATAAGGCGTGCGGCCTTCGGAGTAGTCGTCGGAATAGACGAAGTCCTGACCGGTGTTGTAGGGTGGGTCGATGTAGATGCACTTGATTTTCTCTCGATAGGCGCTGGTGAGAAGCTTGAGGACCTCAAGATTCTCGCCTTCGATGATGAGATTGCCGCTCGCCTTATCGGGATTCACTGAGCGTTTGGGATCGTAGACCAGAGCGGCCTTGGATGGTGTGAAGCCCTCTCGCTTGCTCCGCGTCTTGCCGTACCAACGGAAGTCGTACCGCTCGGCCTCGTTGACCAGGGCCGGATCAACAATCTTCTTCAGCTCATCAAGGTTGAGCTTGCCCTCGTTGGTGAAGATATCCGGCAGCAGGCCCTTGAGCGTGGCCAGTCGCTCGGCGTTGAGGTCGGGGGAGAGGGGCAGCAGGTCGTTGAGTTTCTCCGTCATGGCTGTGGAACCTTTGCCTTGAAATCGCTGTGGTAATCCTTCACCGGGGCGTGATAGGCGGTATAGGGCAACTTGGCCTCAATGCCGAGTGCCTCAAAGTGTTTCATCGCGCATCGGATCTTGAGCCGTTCCGAATCCGTCAGGGCGCGGGAGTCGTTCAGGTCGTTGGTGCTCTTGGTTTCGATGACGAAGTAGTATTCATTTTCGTCGCCGGATCGCAGATTGCGGCGTTTGAGCACCAGACCAAAGTCCGGAGAGTAATCACCGATGGGGGTTGGAATCCTATAGAAGTCGGGCAGCTTGAGGAAACAGACCACCTCGTTGTCATTGTCTGCCGCGATGGCAAATGACCGCTCCGGGTCGGATTCGCAGATGACATTGTCGTAGACGCCATGATGGGGCGTGGGCTGCACGGGCAGGTAGGTCTCCACCACCTCCAGCAGGTCAGCCAGCGGCAACGACTGGCTCGTCGGGTGGTAGCTCAGGGAACGCAGCATTTCCTCCAGTTCGATCCGGCGAATCTGGGCGCAGGCGACCGCGAGGAACTGCGGGGGATTGCGAGCGATACGTTCAAAGTCGCCAAGCCCGGCCACGATCTGGCAGACGGTGGGATAGGACAGGGCCGTGTTCTCGCTGATCTCTTCGATCAGGTCCAGCGGCGAGAACGCCGACTTGAGTTTGCCCACGTCCCGGCCCAATTCCGTGCTTTCCATGCTCCCGGGCGCTATCGAGCGAATGCGTGTCAGGACGACCTCGGCTTCATACTGCCCGATCTGAATCGCGTTGAGGGCGTCGATGGCACGCTGGACGACCTGGCCTTCGTGGAATGCAACGGTGTAATCCGTCTTGCGGGCCAGACGGTCCCAGAATGCCTTGAACGAAGCCGACTCTGACAGCTTGGTCCGCCGCACCTTATGGGTGCGCGGCTTGCCCTTGTGCTTCTGACGCAGGTTGGCGCCGGCGGCGGCCGAGCCGTAGACCTCTTTGATCTGGTCCTGGTATTGGATCGCGAAGGTCTCGTAGGTTTCGTTGGGAACGACCGTCAGAAGATTCAGTTCGTCGCCCTCGGGCGTCTGCGGATCATCATAGACGCGATGCCCGGAGGAGCTGCGGCAGATGCGCAGACCCCGGCCTATTTCCTGCCGCTTCTTGATGTCATTGAAGGATTGGTTCAGCGTCGCGATGTTGAACACGTTGGGATTGTCCCAGCCCACACCCAGCGCTGAGTGAGTAAAGATGAACTCAACCGGGTTCTCCGCGCTCAGGAGTTCCTCTTTGTCCTTGAGGATCAAGTCAAAGACCGCCGTGTTTTTGAGCATGGCGTTCTCGCTGTCGGTGTATTCCCCGCCGCCGGTCTTGGCGAAGTAATACCCCTGCGCGGCAACGATCTGCTCGGGCGTTGGGGCGGTGGTGTGGAACTCGCCGTGAACGGACGCGTATTCTTCAGCAAAAAGCCTGCGGATGATGCCGTCGTCGCGGATGTAGTTGTCCACGCGGTCAATGAAGATCAGCGACAGGCATTTGATCCCCTTCGCCGCCAGCACCGGCTTCTTTTGAAAGTGCCGCCGGATGAGCCACTGCAACTGCTGGCGAAAGATGCCGGGAAGGTCGGCCGAGCGTTCCTGCTCAATAATCTCCACCCCATTGGAGAACTTCACATGAAACTTGGAGTCGCGCAGGCTCTTGTAGATGCGCTCGATGCTGTAGTCGCGATAGCTGATGTTCCCGGATTTGTCGGCCAGATTATCGCCGGCCGAAAGCCATGTGGATTCCTTGAGCTTGAAGGCGTCGCCGCTTTTCCACCACAGTTTCAGCTTCGCCTTCGGGCTCGCGCCTGCCTTGGTCTGTACAGTGACCAGCTCAATCTTGAGCGTTGCCTCATCGTTTCGTTCCGCCACCGAAAGAACTTCGATCTTCTTGACCAGCCCCTGCTGGTAGGCTGCAAATGGAGTGAGACGGTACAGAAGGTTACGCATGACCTTGTGCGTTGCCGAATATCGCAATTTCAGCAGGGGCTGGAGCGTTGCCAGTCGGGCACTCGCCGTTTCGGTATCCATGCCTTCCTGCGGCTCATCCATGATCAGGATGGGGTGGGACTGGCCCAGTGCCTCGAGGTAGCTCTTGCCGTCAAAGCTGTCATCCCGGCCAGTCTGGTTGATGATGCGGTCCTCTGCCGTCATCGACTGCATGGTCATCACCATGACCTGCGGGCGCCTGTCTTCGATGAAGTGCTTGAGGCGGAACAGCTTGGAACTGTCGTACTCAAAGAGTTCAGGCACGAAACCGTAGCGATCTTCCAGCGGTGCCTTGAACGCATCGAATGCCGAAAGCACGCCTTCGCGAATGGCGATGGACGGGACGAGGATGATGAACTTGGTGAAGCCGTATTGCTGGTAAAGCTCAAAGATCGTGCGCAGGTAGACCAGCGTCTTGCCCGTGCCCGTCTCCATCTCAATGCAGATGTCACGGTCGGGGGACAATCGGGCTTCAGCGTCACTCAGCCCATTGGCCGCGAGGACGGCCCGCTTGTTCTTCTCGATCGCCTCGGGGGGCAGGTCCCCCAAGTTGGTCTGGATGCCGAAGACGTTGGCGTTGTCAAAGCTATTGGGCGTCTGGCCCTCGAACAGGCGCACGACGCTCGATATAGCCTGGCGCTGGTATTCGAGGTCTTCGAGCTCTAGCTGCATTGTTGACCCAGATTACATCCGTTGGCGGCGTAGTCAAAGGCACGCCCCGCAGTTGCCCTTGGGCGTGCCTCCTCACATGCCGCCTGCTGCTCATAGAACAGCCGTGCCTCCGGATCCTCAACCCGCGATGTCGCGGTCGTGCGACCAACTCAGCAGCGGCCCCGCTGACGTAAATGCCTCGTGTGCTGAAGCGGCCCTGGAAGACGCAATATGTCTTAATCAGACTTGACCCGTGCATTTGCCTATCGTACACTTACCACACTTAGGCTCGGTGCCGAGCATGCGCGCCGGCAATGGTGCTCTGAAAAGTGAATATTCGGCAACTAAAGGAAACAACAGCCTTGCGCCTCTGCGACAATCTGTCGGATTGGCGACGTTTTCCTAGTGTAACAGATACCATCATAAGCATGTCGCCGCTGTCCGCCTTCATTCGACTTACGTTCGGTCGCTTCGGCGACACGAAACTTGCGCGTCTGGCCCCCCGAATCGCGCGTAACTCATTATTGGCACTGCTCTCCCGACCCCCTCCCCCCCACCCTTGAAAAACACGCGCGTCTTGCTCATCCGGCGGCACGTAAGTCTAGCGAAGACGGGAGCGCGCGTGTGGGAAGAGGCATGGCGAACAGACAGGCACCGGTGCAGGGCCACCAAGGCGCGGAGTGAAGGGCACGCCGGCCGCCGACTCTTCGTTGGTGTTCTTTCGTGAAATTCGGCGCGACTGCGGCTATCATTCCCGCGTTATGCCCAAGATCACCGTGGATGGTAAGGCCCTGGAGTGCAGGGACAAGCAGATGATTATGCAGGCCTGTGACGAGGCTGGCGTGGATGTGCCGCGATATTGCTATCATCCCGGCCTGTCGATCGTCGCCTCCTGCCGTATCTGTCTGGTCGAGGTCGAGGGCATTCCCAAGCTGGTCCCCGCCTGCCAGACGCCCGTCCGCGATGGCATGTTTGTCCATGCCACCAGCACCAAGGCCATCGCCAACCAGAAACAGGTGATGGAATATCTGCTGGTGAACCATCCGCTGGATTGCCCGGTGTGCGACCAGGCGGGGGAGTGCGGGCTGCAGGACTATTCGTATCAGTACGGCCGGGCCGAGTCGCGGTTTGAGGAAGACAAGGCCAAGAAACCCAAGAAGCAGGTCGGCGAGCATGTGCTGCTCTATTCCGACCGCTGCATCATGTGTACGCGGTGCGTGCGATTCACGCGTGAGATTTCCGGGACGTGCGAGTTGTATGTGGATGGCCGCGGGCACAAGGAAGAGATCGAGATATTCCCCGGCAAGCCGTTGGACAATCCCCTGGCCGGGAATGTGGTCGATCTCTGTCCGGTGGGGGCGCTACTGGACAAGGAATTCCTCTTCAAGCAGCGGGTGTGGATGCTCAGCGGCTTCCCATCAATCAGCCCCGTCGATTCCGGCGGCGAGAACATCGTCATCGACGTCAACCCGACCGAGAACAAGGTCTACCGCATCAAGCCGCGAACCAACCTGCAGGTCAATAAGTGGTGGATCAGCGATGCCACGCGATATTCCTGGCAGGCGATCTACAGCGACAAGCGCATCACCAAGGCCCGCAAGAGCCAGTATGCCACGCAGGTTGAGGTGCCGTTTGACATGGCCTTCGAGGCTGCGATGCACGACCTTCGCAACCTCGCGGCCGGCGGCGAAGGCAGCCTCTACGCAGTGCTCTCTGCGATGATGAGCTGCGAAGAAGCGTACCTGCTGGGCAAGGCTATCCGCCAACTCGACCCCGGCGCGGTGCTGGTGCTGGGCCCGGTGCCCGTGGAAGGTGAAGACCAGGTCTTCACTCACTACCTCACCAAAAACGAGACCTTCCGCATCAAGGCGGAAAAGGCTCCCAATGGGACGGGCGTGCGGCGCGTGCTGGCGATGCTCGGGGGCCCGCAGGCGAGCTATGACCAACTGATCAAGTTCGAGACCCCCGAGTTGAAGAAGCTCAAAGGCGGCTGGATTGTTGGCGGGTTCTTCAAGGACTGGGTGGGCAAGGAGCAGGCGGCATTCTTCAAGAAGGGGTATCGGGTCGTGCAGGATATCCTTGAGAATTATCTGACGGCGGTCGCCGATGTTGTCCTGCCTGCGGCCGCGTGGTGTGAGAAGGATGGCTGCTGGGAGAATCACGCCGGCATCATCCAGGGCTTTGTGGCCGCGGCAACGCCACCGGGCGACGCCGTGCCCGAAGGACAGGTCTATCTGAAACTGCTGGAGCGGAATCAGAAATACAGTGCCGTGGCGATTCGCCAGGAAATGGGCGAGCCATTTGCGTCGGTGACGATCCCCAGCCCTCGTCCGGCCAAGCCGGCGGTTGAGTTTGTCGAGCTATAACATGATCGACCATCTGCTAACGATCGTTCCGCCGTGGCTGGTCATTCTCCTCGTCGTCTTCGGCGTGGTGAATGGCACGGTGGCCTATCTGATCTTCATGGAGCGCAAGGTCGCTTCGTGGGTGCAGGATCGGATCGGCCCGAATCGCGTCGGCCCATGGGGGCTTTTGCAGTCGGTCGCCGACGGCATCAAGATGTTCATGAAGGAAGACTATCGCCCGGCCGGCACCGACAAGGTGCTCTTCACGCTGGCGCCGTGCCTGATGATGACGGTGATCGTCGGCGCGATGGCCGTCATTCCCTGGGGCGGTATCCTGCAGGGGACTCGGAGCTTCAATATCGCCGGCGCGCAGACGGCCCAGCAGGTTATCCCCGCAGGCGCTTACGTCGTTGGTGAACCGGTGGTGACCAATGGCGTCGCCGAAGTTACCTATCGCTACAGCTTCCAGATCGCCGACATCAACCTCGGCGTGCTCTACCTGGTCGCCATGCTCTCACTGGGCGTCTATGGCATCGTGCTGGGCGGCTGGAGCAGCAACAACAAATTCTCGTTCCTGGGCGGCATGCGTGCCGCGGCCCAGATGATCAGCTATGAGGTGCCCTTCGGCCTATCACTGCTGACGATCATTGTGATGTTTGGCACGTTCAGCCTCGGCGACATCATCGCGGCTCAGAGCCACAACTGGATGGGCTTTCTGCCTGCCTGGAATATCTTCACCCAGCCGCTGGCCTTCATCCTCTTCCTCACCTGCATTCACGCCGAGGCCAACCGTTCACCGTTTGATCTGGCCGAGTGCGAACAGGAACTCATCGGCGGCTACCACACCGAATACAGCTCGATGCGGTTTGGCCTGTTCTTCCTGGGCGAATACACCGGCATGGTCGTCACCAGCGCCGTGTGCGTGGCCCTGTTCTTCGGCGGCTGGCACCTGCCCGGCCTGACCGATGGCACCGACCCGTCCAACCCCGCCGTCACCTCCAGCCTGACTCTTGCCCTGTTGCGGGCTTTGGTCTACTTCATCAAGATCATCGGCATCATCTTCATCTTCATGTGGGTCCGCTGGAGCCTGCCGCGATTCCGGTTCGACCAGCTCATGGGCCTGGCGTGGAAGGGGATGATCCCCGTGTCGCTGCTGATCCTGCTGGGCACCACGCTGGTGATTTACTTCCTTCGCGTGGGCCAGGCTGCCAGGAATGTCACCAGCCCGGCCGCCATGGAGATCTCCGGCACCGAAGCCGGAGTATTACTGGCAATGAATGTGGTTCTGCTGGCCGTGATCCTCGTAGGCCGGCGACTCCTGCCGGCCGGCCCGCCCGTGAATCGGCGTCTGGCGATCCCCGGCAGCCGCTTTAGCCCGGCCATCAGCGAGTGAGGATATACCGATGGAAGACAAACCACCGATGAACACGGATAGCAACGGATGACTATCTGGAATCGGTGGCAACTTGGGTATCGCGTGCGCGTTTGATGTGACACAGTTGCCGACCGGGCGTGTGGCCGCCAGGGCCGCATCCGTTGTCATCTGTGTTCATCGGTGGTTGAATTGGATTGATATCATGAAAGACAGCGACATCATCGTTCTCCAGGAGCCCAGGCTGTCGGCGACGGATGAGCTTTACATCCCGCAGATCGCCATGGGGATGAAGACCACGCTGAAGCACCTCTGGGACACCATCAAGCCCGGCGGTGGCCGGGTGGTGCAGTACCCCGAGGAGCAGCGAGACGCTCACGATGCCAGTCATGGCGGTATGGATCCTGACGCCATGCGCCTGGCCCGGCAGACCTATCGCGGCGTGCACCGGCTGAACAAAGACGAGCAGGGCCGCGTCAAGTGCGTCTCCTGCTTTATGTGCTCCACCGCCTGTCCCGCCCACTGCATCCACATCGTTGCCGGGGAGAGCCCCTGGCCCGACCGCGAAAAGTATCCGGTGAAGTTCGACATCGACGAACTCCGCTGCATCTACTGCGGCATGTGCGAAGAAGCCTGCCCCTGCGACGCCATCGAACTGACCAGCATCGTGGATCTCGTCGGCGTCACCCGCCAGGAGATGATCTACGACAAAGAAAAACTCCTGAGCATCTACGACGCGACAGTGAAAGAAGAGCCGATGTAATCGCGCTCGAAGCCCTGGTTCGCATCAAGCTCACCGCCTTCCGCGACAAAGACCGCACCCACCTTCGCGACCTGATCGAGGTCGGCCTGGTTGATGCGCAGTGGCTGGGCAGACTCCCTCCCATCCTGGCCGACCGCCTCCGCATCCTGCTGGACAACCCCGAAGGCTGAGCCGTCGCTCAGGGGCCATGGAGAAAAAAGTCGCGTCCTGGAGCGCCAGTCCTGTTATGCCTGGTTATGCCCGCGCGCGAAGCAGTGCAGAATTGCCCGGTCAACGGCCCTGTGCTGCTCAAGCGTGAGTTTGTGCCCTGGGCCGGATCAAGATTAGTGACAATCCAACTTTGACAGAGGCTTGCGGACGACGGATACTTTTGCGTGGCTCGTGGGAACCATTTCAGATTTCGGTCCTTTAATAAGGAGGAGTAAGCAATGGCGAAACATAGTACTCGTAAATCGTATCCAGCGAGGAGGACTTTTCAGCTTCGGCGGGATGCCAGTGTTGCAACTGGCATCAAGAAGATTGAGAAGGTTTTCGGTTTGCCTCAAGGCAGCGTCTGTCTTCAATTACCGACTGGCCGACGGGCAAGGGCGGACAAGAGAATCGGGGCCCTTCTCATTGACTTCAGTTGTTAATTTTCCGCTCGATAGTGCCCGGACAACCCCGGACAACCAAAGGAGGCATCATGACAATTGACTTTGAAGCTAGCGACAACCTCAATCTGAAGGAAGGCGATGAGCTCAACGTCGCCAACGACGTGGGGCGCGGTGATCTGGTCATGCTACGACGTAAGAGCCGTGGGTATGTCGAACTGGTGACCCTGTCAGAGAGGTCGGCCAGACGCAACCGCACTGCCATTTACCGCGTCGAACTTGGCACCAAGAAGGACACTTTCGTTCTACAGCGACTTAGGCGGCCGGACCGGCTGGGGAACAAGCCGGGCTTCGCCTTCGGCATCTACGAGTTCGACGACTTCGGCGACTGGATGCTGCAACGATTTCGGGACGCCTGTGCGAACATTAATGAGGAACTCAAGAAGTACCCGCAAGCGATGAAGCAGGCGCACTTACGGGCGCATCCTTTTTCGCCGATCGCCGAGTGCCGTGCATACGACGTCGCTTACCTGGCCATCATGGCCTTGGGCGTCCAGTACTCACTACTGGAGGATTTCGCCGACGGGAGTGTAGATCCAGTAGCTCTGGTGCGCGATGCGCCGCTGCAGCGGGCGACCTTCATGTTGGAGTACCATGCCAGCCACCTTCCCGTAAGGTTGGAGGCCAGCAGGGAAAAGCCGCAGGGCGAGTCATCCATATTTGAGCAGAGGGCGGCGATTGTCGCCCATGTCCTGTTACCAGTCATTCAGTCCGGCTTCGCAGCGCGGCAGCCGGGAATCAAGGAGTTTGCTGCCGACCTGCCAAAGCCTCTCAAGTGCATGATGAAGGCGCACACGTACGGCGGTGAGCCCCTATGCCAGTTCATGGTGGCCTCTTTTTACTTCGCCTTCGGCTGGTTCGTACCTGATGGCGATGATCGATACTGGGATCCGCTTCTCAAGACATTCTGGCCACCTTGGGAGAGTTATCTCTTGGATGCGAACGATGCCATCACGAACGAATCGCTGAATGGTGAAGAGGAGGAAGTGTGAACAACAGAAAAGGAATTGCATTGTGAAGCGAGTACGAAAATATTTTGTCGCGAAGCATGATCTGCATTCGTTCTTGGCGTGGCCGGGCGTGATCTGGAGAACAGGAGAAGCCGAATTCCCGCGCGGGTTCAAGAAAATGCAGGTCGGAGACTGCTGGGTTGAATTTGCGTATATCAACGACGAGAACCAGCGAGAGCGCGTTCAACAGGTTCTAGGGTTCTATGAGTGCGTGTCGCTGCCGACTAAACGTGTTGAGATTCCTCCAAAGCCTCGCTCGTTATGTCCGCGCTGTAAGTGGGCTTGGGCAATCAAGGGACGTGCA
>JBBQTU010000117.1:0-12933 GCA_038213005.1 Tepidisphaerales bacterium
TCCCCCCACCCCTCTAAAACGTGCGCATCTTGCCCCTCTAATCGCACGTAAGACATCGAAGACAGAAGGGTGAATGGCAAAGAGCGGACGGCGGAGGGCCAGGGGCGGCCACGACTGCCGGATGGCGCAATTCCATTTCCCGCGACCCTGACTACAATCGCCGCGACACCAACCTTCCAAGGAGCCGAGCTATGTTACGGATCGCAGCCTTCGCCGATGAGATTTCGCCCGACATTGATCAGCAGATTCGCGTCTGCCGCGCCAATGGCGTCACCCACATCGAACTCCGCAGCGTCGCCGGAAAGAACGTCCTGGATTTCGACGCCTCCCTCTGCAGCGAGATACGCTCGAAGCTCAAGGCCGCCGGCATGGGCATCTCCGCCATCGGCAGCCCCATCGGCAAGGTCAAGATCACCGATCCGTTCGAGCCGCATTTTGAACGCTTCAAAAAAGCCGTCGATCTGGCGATGCTGTTTGAGTCGCCTTTCATCCGCATCTTCAGCTTCTACGGGCCCGCCGAGGGCGAGCTTGTCCTGCCGTACCGCGCCGAGGTGATGCGCCGACTCGGCGCCTTCGTCGACTATGTGAAAGACAAGAACGTCGTGCTGGTGCACGAGAATGAAGCCGCGATCTATGGCGAGATGGGCAAGGAGTGCCTGGACATCGTCAAGACGATCAACTCCCCCAAGCTGCGCAACTGTTTTGACTTCGCCAACTACGTCGTCGCCGGGCAGTATCCCCCCGCCTGCTGGGGTGCCCTCAAGCCGTATACCACCCACATCCACATCAAGGATGCCCTTTTCAAGGATCGCACAATCACCCCGGCCGGGCAGGGAGACGGACACGTCGCCGAACTGCTCGCCGACGCCTACAAGAGCGGGTATCGAGGCTTCGTGACGCTGGAACCGCACCTGGCGCACGCCGGCAAACTGGCCGGTTTCAGCGGGCCGGAATTGTTCACCGTCGCCGTCGATGCGCTCAAGGGCATCTGCCGCGAACAGGGAATCCCCCTGGCGACCGACTGAATGGGCGTCACGCCATCTTCAGCAGTTCCTCAACCAGCCGGTCCGCCCCCTGGAAGACCTCCCACGGACCGGTGGCGGCCATGTAACAGGGCGTATCAATAAACGCTTTCAACCAATCGGGTTCTGTGTTGTAGTATAGACACAGAGGGAAGTATGCGAGCAGAAGATCTTTCCAGAACGCATTGGGTCGTCGTCGGGCTGTTACTAGGCTTGGTGTTCTCCTATGTGCGCCTGCATATCGGCCAGCCCGATCCCAGCCAGACGCATAGTCTGGCCAACCTTGAGCGTGAGTTCTTCAGGCCGCCGACCCACGGCACCGATAACAAAGACTACCCATGGGTCACCAACGTGCTGGTCTACCCGCCCGAGCCGATTCCCACCGATGGGGCGACTTCCTCAGCGCCGCAGAACCTCGTCCTTGTGACGTTCACAGTCCGGACGCCGGTCGAGAAGCAGTGGCAGTGGACCCCCGCCTCAATCCATGTTCGTGAACCGCTCAGTGCCCCCACTCGCCGCGTCGGCGGCACTGATCTCACCGTGCGCGCCTACCTCGACGCGCTGGGCGATGAGACCGGCAAAGGCCGCATCTACCGCTACGCCTGGTGGGCCGAGCCCAAATGGGTCTACATCACCTGGACGGCAATGTCGATGCTGCTGGTCGGTGGCGTGTGGCCATTGGCACTGAGCCTCCTGATCGGGGCGGGATTCGGCCGTCGCAGTGACGAAAAGAAGCCGTCGCTCTGGCAGCAGTGGAAGGCCTATCGCCAGGATGCAGCCCGGCGAGCCAGGACATCCGCGGCCTATCCTGCCGCACCGAAGAAACCGCAGACAGGTTCGGCGAGCCTTTCGTCCGAAGAGATGGACCGCCTCTCTGCCATGGAGGCCGAACTCCACGACTTCCTGGCCACCGGCAGCAGCACCGCCGACGGCGCCGACGATACCGTGAATGCCGCCCCAGCCATTCGCCCGCTGACGGCCGGCCCGATTGAGCCACCCAAAGCCGACGACCAGAAGAAGGAAGACAAGTCCTACGGCGGCACCTTCTATCCGACCGTCGCACACGGCAGGCAAAAGAGGCCCGAAGACAACGCCGCCCCCAAAGGCGAGTGAGGCGCATCGGTGTTCGCCACCGACAACGACACCTTCACTCTGGCCTCCAGCGGCACCAAGTGAAGCCCCGACCAGCCGCCGTCCGGCCAGACGCCTCCGACCAGAGCCCTTCGGCCAGTCCGCTCACTTCACCCTGGCCTGTGGCTTGGTCAGAGTCCCGATGAACAGCGTCGCCCCGCTCTGGCGGTCGCGAATCAGGAAGCAAAATGCGTGGTCCGCGATAAACTCCGCAGGCTCACCGGCCGGCATCGACATCCGTGACATCGCCACCGCCGTTGCCGCCGCGGCCTCGGTCCCGTCCTCATTCACATCGACAAACGCCTCATGAATCACATTGCTGATCAACAGCTTCTCAGCGCGGGTCATCCCGCTGAAATCAGCCTTGTCGCTGAATGCGTCGCACATCCCCATCTGTGCCAGCGTCTTGGCCAGATCCATCTGATACCGCAGCGTGAACTTCGGCAGCGACACCTGCACCCGCCGCGATTCCAGGCCCGCGTCGATCTTCTTCAACCGATCAGCGCTCAGCGACTTCTGCATCGCTTCCAGCCCGGCGCGCCCTCGCGGCAGCAGGATCAGCATCGACTCATCTCCACCGGCGTACGGCAACTCCAATGCCTGCAGAGTCTCATCCTGGAAATACTGCAGCTCGCCGGACCGATGCATGAAGTCCGCCTTCACGGTCCCCGTCGCCTCTTCGCCCCTCAGGGTGTAGAAATTCCCGGCCTGCGTCGCCTGCTTGGAGAACGGCGTCGCCCAGGCGGCCTTGAAGTAGATCGCGTTGGTCAGCACCAGACGCGTGTCGCGCCCCAGAACGCCCGCCGGGATCAACTCGGGAATCTTGCCCCGAGTCTGCGCGCCGACCCACTGGTTGATCGTCCTGGTCGCCGCCGCCGACTCGACGAAGTCCACCTTGTTCAGCCCGCCGCCATAGCGATCGTTCATCAGCTTCACAAAGTCCGCCTCAAGCGTCGCGTCGGGCGCGGCCCAGAGCGCATTGGCCACACTCAGTTCAAACCCTCCCTTGCTCCGCACGGCTTGCAGGTGTGCGGTCATCGCCGGCTGCAACCCGGCCGCGTCGGCTGCCGCGCCCAACTGCAGCACCCTGGCCATCTGGTCGGCCGTCTGCCCGCGAGCCCCCGCCATCGCCATGCACAGTGCCGTATGAATCGAGTACGGCGATACAAAGTAGTTCCCCGGACTCGCATTGGTCTGATGCGAGAGATCAACCCCAAACGCCGTGACCGATGTCCCCAGACGATTCACCATGGATATCTCCTCTTCCGTCAACGGCGCAGTCCGATCGGCAGCAATGCCCTCGGCCACGCCGCTCCCAAGCAGCGCTACCAGCGCCACTGCCGCTGTTCCCCACATTCCGCTGGCCAGTTGATCGACCTTGCGCATGACGCCTCCAGTTGTTGTGAAGTTCACATAATCTTCGCCGCCAGCGGCCGACTTGCCAATGGCAATCTCTCGCGAGGCAATCTCTCGCGAGCCAATCCATCGCGAGATCTCCGCAGCAGGAACCGGCCGCCTCTACGTCTCGGGCCGCCCGTGGGGCGACTCATCAGGCACCCTGGACGTGCCGCCCCGGATCGCCGCCACGATCCGGCTTGCATGCCCGTGACAGTTTTCCAGGAAGACGCGGTAATGTTCCTGAGTCCCCGCCATGGCGGTGCCGGCCACATAGACGCCGGAGATGTTCGTCTCCATGGTCAAGGGACTAAACACCGGCACCTGCTGATCGCTGGACAACTCAACCCCGGCCATGCGGCAGAGGCTCATGTCGGCGACATAGCCAATCTGGACCAGCACGAAGTCGGCCTCGACCTCAACCCGCTGATCTGACTCGACTCTCCGCAGGATCACCTGCGCTGGCGTGATCGATTCAGGGACCGTGCCGAAGTGAGCCTCGATCTGCCCGAGTTCGATCAGGCCGTTGATCTCCGGCAGCAGCCAGTACTTGATGTGCGCAGGGTCAAATCGCTCGCGGCGGTAGCTGATGGCAACCTGAGCCCCGGCATGATGGCACCGCAGGGCGGCCTCGACGGCGGAGTTGCGCCCGCCAACGACCAGCACCCGCTTGCTAAAGTAGACGTGCGGGTCGGCAAATACGTGATGCACCTGAGGCAACCATTCGCCAGGAATGCCGAGCTGGCGCGGCCGAGCCGTGCCGCCGGTGGCGAGGATGACATTCCCTATGCGCCATTGGCTGGCGACCCCGGTGAGTGTGCGGGTACGCAGTTCGAACTCCTGGCCAGTGCGCTGGATCGCCTCCACCGGCTCATAGGTGCGGATCTGCAGGTTGAACTGCTGGACCACGCTACGGAGATAGGCCAGATAGGCTTCGCGAGTACACTTGCCTTGGTCGATGGTCTGCAGCGGCACGCCGGCGATAGCGATGCGATCATTGGAACTGTAGAACCGCGTCATCGGCGCAAAGGCATAGATCGTCTGACCCACCTGAGCCGCATCAAAATGGACGTAGTCGATCCCCGCGGACTTCAGCGCGACGGCGATCTCCAGACCGATCGGGCCAGCGCCGACCACTGCCACCTCGTGCGACTGGATGAAAGATGCGACCGCCATTGCTGGATCATAGGCAGCGGAAGAACATCGCTGACAGCCAGTGCCGCCAATGGCAGGCGGGTCGCCGTCCCGGCACTGCGCACGCACAGGGTATTTGCGGCAAGATATTGTGCCTTACAACTAGGCAGCATTTGCGGTAGATATGACCATTGCCTGTAATCGAAGCAGTGCCAGCAGCCAGAATCAGCCGAAAATGAATGATTCGGCCGCTCGCACAGATTTTGCTTACAGGCTCATCTGTTAGCGGTATGCTCGCCAGGCGTCTGGCGGGGCACTTATGTCAGGGACGCCAGAAACAGGCGCCCCCGACAACCGATCGTTAAGCTTTCCCATTCTCTGAAGGAGACCCACATGGGTTCTGCGACCACTCGTCAGGAAGCCGTCAACAAGATTGCTTCCTCAAGCCACCTCCTCAATCGCATCAACTACAAAGACACGCCCGCCACGGCCTGCTTCGGCGTGAATGTCTTTAATGAAGAGGTCCAGCGGCAGCGGCTGCCCAAGAACGTCTTCAAGGCCCTCCAGAAGACCATCAAGCTGGGCCAGCCCCTGGACCCCGCCATTGCCGACGCCATCGCCAACTGTATGAAAGACTGGGCCATCGAGAAGGGTGCCACCCACTTCTGCCATATCTTCCAGCCGATGACCGGCCTGACGGCCGAGAAGCATGACAGCTTCCTCACCCCCAACTCCGACGGCAGCGCTCTGGCCGAGTTCAGCGGCAAGGAGCTGATCAAGGGCGAGCCAGACGCCTCCAGTTTCCCCTCCGGCGGCCTGCGAGCCACCTTTGAGGCCCGCGGCTATACCGCCTGGGACCCGACCAGCCCCGCGTTCATCTATGAGCAGCCCAACGGCGCCACGCTGATGATCCCCACCGCCTTCCTGAGTTGGACGGGCGACGCCCTGGACAAAAAGACCCCCCTGCTGCGCTCGATGGAAACCCTCAGCACACAGGCCATCCGTATCCTACGCCTGTTTGGCAACACCGAAGTCCACAAGGTCTTCACGACCTTGGGCGCTGAGCAGGAATACTTCCTGATCGACAAGCAGTTCTACATGCTCCGTCCCGACCTGGTGAACACCGGCCGCACGCTGTTCGGCGCCAAGCCCGCCAAGGGCCAGGAACTGGAAGACCAGTACTTCGGCGCCATCCCGGATCGGGTGATCGCCTACATGGCCGACTGCGAACACGAACTGATCAAGCTCGGCGTTCCGATCAAGACCCGTCACAATGAAGTCGCCCCCGGTCAGTACGAATTGGCTCCCCTGTTTGAAGCGGCCAACCTCGCCGTGGACCATCAGATGCTGACGATGGAAGTCCTGCGCCGCACCGCCGACAAGTACGGTCTGGTGTGCCTCTTCCACGAGAAGCCGTTTGCTGGCATCAATGGCTCGGGCAAGCACAACAACTGGTCGATGGCGACCGACCTGGGCGAGAACCTGCTCAACCCCGGCGACACACCCCACGACAACGCGCAGTTCCTGGTGTTCTGCTGCGCCGCGATCCGCGCGGTGTCCAAGTACGGCGCCCTGCTGCGAATGGTCGTCTCCGGTGCCAGCAACGACCACCGCCTGGGCGCCAACGAGGCACCCCCGGCGATCATCTCGGTGTTCCTGGGCGACCAGCTCACCGACATCATGGAACAGATCGAAAAGGGCGGCGCCAAGAGTTCCAAGGCCGCCGGCGTGTTCGAGACCGGCGTCTCGGTCCTGCCCAAGCTGCCTCGCGATGCGGGCGATCGAAACCGCACCAGCCCGTTTGCCTTCACCGGCAACAAGTTCGAATTCCGCGCGGTCGGTTCTTCGATGAATCCCGCCGGCCCGACCACGGTGCTCAATGCCATCGTCGCCGAGTCGATGGACTACCTGGCCACCGAACTTGAGAAAGCCATCAAGAGCGGCAAGAGCCTCAACGCGGCCGTTCAGGAACTGCTGCCCAAGGTGATCAAGGAACACAAGAAGATCATCTTCAATGGCGACAACTACACTGAGGCCTGGCACAAGGAAGCCGCCAAGCGTGGCATCGCCAACCTCAAGAACACCGTCGACTGCCTCCCGCTGATTACGTCCAAGGACAGCACCGAGCTGTTCACCAAGTACAAGGTCTACACCGATCGCGAACTGCAGAGCCGTTCAGTGATCTTCGCCGAGGCGTACGTCAAGACCATCACGATCGAAGCCAACACGATGCTGATGATGGCCAAGACGCAGATACTGCCGGCCGCCATTCGGTATCAGACCGAACTGGCCAATGCCGTCTCCAGCGCCAAGGCGGCAGGCGTTGTCAGCCCTGCCAAGGCCAGCCTGGAAACCCTATGCGAGCTCATCGAGGACTTCAACAAGAAGACCGCGATCCTCGACAAGGCCGTCTCACACCACGCCGAGGGCGATGAGTACGAGCATGCCAAGTATTCCCGCGACAAGGTCTTCGCCGTCATGGGCGATCTCCGCAAGGCCAGCGACAAGATCGAGGCCATCATCGCCGACGACCTCTGGCCCCTGCCGACCTACCGCGAAATGCTGTTCCTCAGCCGGTAAGTCTCGTGGACAGGCAAGTCATCAGGACGGGAATCCCGCCCTGATGACTCGTGATTACTGCAACCCAAAACGCGCGACGGGAGCCATCAGTGGCTCCCGTCGCGTCTTGTTTGGCCAGTGGCCATATTCTGTGGCAAAACCCCGGTGGGGCGGCAGAACATAGCCCATGACGTAAGTCATGGGTAGCAATGTCACAGCGAAACAAGCTCCGTAGGAGCGAAAGAACTCGCCCCCTGACCGTTTCGACGCCTGTGCCACAAGAGATGGCCACATCCTTGGCGGTGCTCTGGGCCGACTTGTTCGCCGGCCCCGAGGCGGTAAGCTGCTTCCTGACACGTGTTCCATCAGCCGGGAATCTTATGACCGATTGGACCTCCCAGCAGCGACGCCTGGAATTGCAGCGTCTTCTCTCTCTTGGCAAGCCCGTTGTCGCCAGCGATCTTGCCAACGAGTGGCATTGCTCCGAGCGCACGGTCCGTCGCGACCTCCGCGATCTGCGCGACTTCGATCACCTGCCGATCGAATACGACCGCCTCGAACAAACCTGGTATTACACGCGCGAAGTCGCCCATTTGCCGGCCATGCTCGTTGATGCCGAAGACCGCAGGGCGCTGCTCTTTTCGCTACAGGTGGCCGCCCAGTTTGAGAACACCCCTCTGTGTGAGTCTGCTCGCCGGCTGTCCCGGAAACTGCTCGACACCTTACCCCCGGAACACCTCCCGGCGCGGAAATATGCTGTGACCCTTTATCCAAACCGCTCAGGGTTCTGTCGGCCGCAGAACTGCCGCAAGCAATTCTCGTTGAGCTGCCTCTTCCATTCCGGTTGCGGGCAAGTACGCGGCTAGTTCCTTCTTGACCAATTCAGGCTTCTCCCCGCGATAAATGACGACAACAAAACTCCTGAACCTACCCAAGTACAAGTCTCGACGCTGTCTTGCAAGGCTGACATTCAAGAAATGCTGAGATCGCTGATGTCTGGCTTCCATCGCCTCCTGGTATTGCCTGCGCCGCTCAGTATCTTGAATTGTCGACGGAGATGCACCGGCGAAAGGCAACACACCCTCAAAGCCCGGCAGCACCTCATTTGGCGAGGGTTCATCACCGGGGACCAACGGCTCTGATGCCTCTTGGTTTAGCCTCTTGACGGCTCGTGTCCACGCTGCCATGTACTTCGCGCGTGACTCGCTGGTACGGGTACCAGCGGCGCGGATCGCCTCGGGTTGCAGTCGGCTGGCCAGTTCCAGATGCTGGATGATTGGAACTTGATCGTTCACAACGTCGAGCGCCGAAAGGGCATACGTGGACGCGAGCCCGTACTGCTTCGGACTGCCAAAGTCAAATGTCACAAGTCTGTTGCACACTTGCAGGGCAAGGCCTATATAGCGGAGAGGCTCCCTATCCCGCAGTTCTTCCACCCGCTTCTGCAGTGATTCGATCCCGCGAATATCCTTCGTCGCAGTATATTGCTCAAGTGTGGCAATGATGTCCTTGTCAGATTCCACTTGGGTCGACGGTTTGGTTGCGAGTCCGTCTTGTGCACCAGCAAGCATCGCGATCACCAATATTGCGGCTACGAATAATAGTAGTTCTTTCACCATAGTAGTGCTCCTCTTGCCAATGAATTCGATCCACGCAACGGCGATACAGGCGAGTTAAGGCGACGTATCTTCGTTGACGGCGGCTGTCACCGGTCCGGCATTCTGTTTTGATACCGCCATGGTGCCGACCGCGTCTATCGTGAATTTCTGTTGGGCTTTCAGAATCTGGTGCCAACCTGACGGAGAACCAACAACTTGATAGCGTTCTGGAATATTCCAGACGAAAGAACCAGTAGCCCACGGGGGTGGGGGATCTGAGCCCGGCGGCATTGCAAGTATGTTGTCCAAGGTGTTCACGCCACCAACTCTGCATCCCGCAGTGGCATCCCCTAAGCCAACCTGGATGGGGTCAGGCGCCGGCTCATGAGTAATGCCATCCGGATATTTCAGTTCATACCAACCGTTCATCACCGAGGGACAAGTATCTTCTGAAAACAGACAATTATGGAACGATACGTCCACAGGCCGGAAGTAGATCGCGGCCCAGAATCCCACGCTAGCACGTCCCGACACATGATATTTCGCGCCGACCTTTGTAAAGACAAGGTTGCTGGGCGACACTACGCTAAAGGACGAGTTGGCGGTCTTGCCGTTCGACGGTCCGCCCAAGATTTGTAATTGCAAGGCCACGCTCGATCCTGCGGTGCTTGCAACATCCTGGCAGATGTACGTCCCTGTTCCGTCCTTGGCTGGACTGGAGGTGAGCGAGCCGCTACCGCTTATCGGAATGACCTGAATCCATCTCGCGCCTCCCAATTGCACGGCCGTCACTCCGGATGGGTTCGTCCTAAGACGGAGGCCAAGTATTTCTCCGACGCCGTACCGTGTATCCGATCTACCCACAAAGTTATCTTCGGGAGTACGCACGGGAATCAGATCACAGACGATAACGCTCGCCGTGGCGCTGCTTGTCCCACATGCGGCCTTCACTGCGGTGGGGTGGGTCAGGTCCGCAGACGGGCTTGAAAAACTCGCCGTCGCAGTGTCGTCCTTACCCGAAGCGCCAGTCCACGTAGGACTCCCAGAAGGCCATGCGGCATCATTGGGCGCTGGTACTGCCTTGAAGGTGACCTGTGTGCTTGTCACAACGTACATCGTACCCGATATGTCCACCAACTTGCTGCCGTCCTTGTACTGCAATTTCGCAACGCCAACGGACGTCGCTGTGACCTGCGTTGTCCCGCTGCCGCTCCAGGTGTCTTGCTGACCATCCTTGTACGTGCAGGAATCCTGCAGGGTGATCTGCCAGTACCCAGGCACCTTAAGCGTGCATGTCAAAACGGCACTCGGACTGTGGGGATCCGGCAGGCCTTGTAGGCCGGGCCTTTGGCGACCGCCAGGCCATCGCACTGGGTGCCGACCCAGAGAGTGCCGTCTTTCTCGAAGGCGAGGCATTGAATCTGGTCCGACGGCAGACCATCCATGCGGGTGGTGTAGGACCATTGGCCGGTGCTGACGGAATAGCGAGACAGGCCGAGACTCGTGGCGATCCAGATGTCACCATCGGTGGGGCAGACCTCGATATCGAAGACTCGCTCGCCGAGTGGGCCGGCAAGGCTGTCGGAACGGGAAAGGCCGGCGACGACTTCGTAGTTCTGAAACCGCTGTCCATTGAAGACGCTGACGCCGTGGGACTGGTGCGCGGCCCAGATTCGGCCCTGATCATCGCAGGCGAGTGCGTAACAGTGCTCATCGCCCAGGCCGTCTTTGGGCATGAACTGGGTGGATTGGCCGGTCTTGGGATCGAAGCGCCAGATGCCCTGATCCTCCGAGCCGATCCAGATATTCCCGGCCAGATCGCGACAGAGGGCGGTAACGAACTTCACCGGCGGAAACTGGAGCGCCGGCCGGTCGGGCGGGACAACCGCCCCCGCCGGGACCATGCGCCCATCAGCACGGGGAGCAACCTGCTGCGCATCGGCCCGGCCGAGGCAGAGCGACAGCGTCAGCACGCCGATGATACAGCGGGCGAGTCTACGAACGGTTCTCGCATACCCACACCCGTTATTTTGACGCACATTCCTCAACATTGTATTATTTCACATCACATCATCCGCCAACAATTTGGTAGCCTACGCTCAGCATCCATAATCTATCGAGTTAACAACCGGCAGAATTAGCTTCCCCAATATTCCACGAAATTTTACTGAAGCGGGGACTCATACCAGACTGCTGCATTGGTTGTCAATGGCTTGAACACGGGATTGTGAATTATTGGAGTTTCGCTTGGGGAGAACACGGGGACGGAGCTAGGGGTATTGGCCAACCGCTTCCCCGCATTCCTGATCGCCACCCAAACATCGACGGCCTGCACCAGGCGGCCGGAAACCAGCGGGTTTCCGAACTCCACGGCAGCGTCTGGCAATTTGCATCGCCACGCCGCGTCGACTACACCGAGGACGAAGACTTCTCCGACGACTTTCGGGGCTTCCTCTCGGGCGACAATCGCGAGGACCTGCTCCGCAAATGGAGCGAAGAGAACAACTACGACATCTGAACTGTCAGCGCCGGCGTGAAAATGCTGGAATCTGGCCGATTTGAAAATGCGGCGGCGGCGGCTGCGAGCGGGCTTTGGCTGCATGGGGGCGCAGGGCAACAGAAAGCCACTACAGCGACAAGAACGCTCCCTGACGCAGACAACCAACCTGGAAGAAGACCCTGAAGTAAAAGAAGACGATTCAGTGAACTGTTTGAAGAAGATCCACAGGCAGAAGACCGCATCTTCACAGCGGCTGAATAGCTACAGTTTCAACTCGGCGTTGACAACTTCACGACTTGGGACCCAGCGTTGCATCAGGCGTGCATCGTCGACATCGGTGAGCATCCATTCATCGCATGCCAGACTTTGGTCAACTTCGCCAGGTCCCGCTCCCCTACGAAAACCGCCCATTCGGGATCTTTTCCCACATTTCTTCAGAACCGAGCGCTGGGGATTCGGACCTCTCCAGAGTCACTTTGTATCTTCAAGCGGCCGCCGGTCAGCGGAATTCTTCTGGTGGCGGGGATTCGAACTGTGGCGGCGCGGGTTCATCCTGCCAATCCGCAGCGCGGTCCTGGTCCATACCGCGCATCAGTGCGCTGGCCGGCTTTGCCTGCGGCTCCTGCTGCGAGGCGCCCCCTTCGGTGCAACTGGTCAGTAGCGCAAGGGCCAAGGCGAGCGATGCGGCCTGGGCAAACACAATAAGTCCTCGTTGCGACATGATGCCTCCAACTCAAAGATGAGTCCGCAGGGTCGCCACCACGGCGATCGTGATACAGGAGATGTAGCAAGATCGGTGCCGTTTCAGGGCGAAGCGGCGCCGGCCGCTTCATGCGCGCTGCCTATCGTGTAATATGCGGGGATGAATGCAGTAGACCTCACCATCGCGGGCTTCCAGAAGCACATCTCCGAGAAGTATGAAAAGGTGGACCGCGAGCGCGGTACACCCAAGACGTTCATCTGGTTCATCGAAGAAGTCGGCGAACTGGCGACCGCGCTCAATGGCCAGGACCGCGAGAACCTCGAGGAGGAATTCGCCGATGTTGTGGCCTGGCTCTGCACGCTCGCCAACATCAACGACGTCAACCTGGCAGAGGCGGTCCGCAAGAAATACCTGTCCGAGGCTGCGCCTACCGGGCACAAGTGAAGGCGCATGGACTGAGCCAACTGCGACCGCAGGTGCTTGGGGTCGGGGTGTCTTTCCATTCCGCTTCCACAGGTCGCAGACTCGCCGGGGAGGGAAGCGGGCCACTTATTCGGCTCTCTGGCCGGGAAATATTGTCACGCCCGTATGGAATGGACTGGGCGGCGTAGCTGGGCGGCGTAGTGTCGTCAAGAAGTAGAAATGTCACCCTATTAGCCGAAGTAGAAGTGTCACCCTGCCTTCCGTAGTTCCGCGTGTAAACCTTGCGCAGGCGCAGCCGGAGCAAGGTTTACACGCGGAGCAAGCCGCACACCCGACCCGCTCCATGGATGCTTCGCCGACGGCTTCCACATCCGGTTGTTCACCACGGTCCGCCTTGGTTTCTTCAATTGCGGCCGGCTGCTCAACAACTCGTAACTCAGCCGTTGACCCTGGCACTCCAGCACCAGT